>JANMEL010000188.1:0-17296 GCA_031376885.1 Chamaesiphon sp. OTE_70b_metabat_96
CAAAGTATCCCAACTTTAAGAAGAAGCATAGTGGCGGTAGTGCCGAATTTACTAAGGCGGCTTTCCGATGGAGAGACGGTCAAGTATTTCTGGCTAAATGTACCGAAGCCTTGCCGATTCGGTGGAGTAGAGATCTGCCCGTAGGATGTGAGCCATCTACTATCACCATCAAGCTTGAAGCTAGTGGTCGTTGGTTTGCCTCTTTGCTGGTAGATACTGAGATTGCCCAACTGCCAAAATCTGATAAACAAATCGGTTTGGATGTCGGGATAACCAGTCTGATTGCCACCAGTAACGGCGATAAGATCGCTAATCCCAAGCACTTTAAGCAGCGAAGCCAGAAGTTGAAACGAGTACAAAAGGCTCTCTCTCGCAAGCAAAAGGGGAGTAACAACCGACATAAGGCACGGTTGCAAGTGGCTAAAGTCCACGCACAGATAACTGATGCCCGTAAAGACTTTTTGCATAAGCTGACAACTCAACTGGTTCGTGAAAACCAAACGATTGTAGTTGAGGATCTAGCTATCAAAAATATGGTCAAGAACCATAAGCTTGCCCTCGCCATTAGCGATGCTAGTTGGGGCGAATTGATTCGCCAACTTGCTTACAAATGCCAATGGTATGGGCGAGAGCTGATTAAAATTGACCGATGGTTCCCTAGCTCCAAAAGATGTGGGAACTGTGGGCATATTGTAGACAAGCTGCCGTTGAATATTCGAGAGTGGGAATGTCCTAAATGTGGGGCAAACCATGACCGAGATATAAATGCAGCACATAATATTTTGGCGGCAGGGCTTGCCGTTTCAGTCTGTGGAGCGAACATAAGACCTGACAGAGAATCCTCTGAAGGGCAGTTGCGTAGAACCGAAGGGGCGTGCGAAAGCAAAACCCGTAAGGCTTGCCTTGAGCGTAGTCGAAAGGGAAAGAAGCAGAAAACCTAGTTGCGAAGCTAGGGAATCATTGCCCTTTAGGGCGGTGAGTAGTCAAGGTCTACGTTTGAATGAATCTTGTTGAAGTTCGATTACTCTTGGTGGTAAAGGTGGTAATCCAACAAAAGCATTAAAGCTGGTGTCATACTGCCAGTTTCTGGTAGGCGGACAAGCATAGTTAGTTGTCGGACTCGCGGCCACACAACCTCTATACGCACCACTGACTTCTAGAGGTGCACCCAAGCTAATGAACGAGCCGCTATAATTGAGAGTCTTCGATCCCCTTACATTCCAATCTTCCAAGAGTCGCATATAGTTATTCAATCCACCACTAAAGTATTCTGGAGCAGTAGTACTGACATCTGTTCTACCAAGGAAAGCGGCATTGATAGTAGTAGTAGCAGCGTCGTTCGGTGCAACCCCAATTGCAGTACCAGTTTGAATTCCACAATTAAGTTTACCAACGTTGGGTTGACCTACTGTAGCTAGACAATTATTTGATAAGACTGTAATCGTATCAGACAAGAAAGATGCGGGTTGTTTGTCAGCTCCCTGAGATGTAGGTTGATCTGCAAGGCTAATATTCCAGTCGCCTTGAGAATAAACGGCTTGATCTGTAGCAATAGTCAAAGGTGCGGGGAGATTTGCACCGCCATTGAAAGCAAATCCATAGGGACTTTGACGAGCAGGGTATGGGTACGCACTTTTATCGATCGTGGCATGAATGACCAAACCACCTTCGGTGAGATCTTGAGCGGCTAATCCCAATCTGCGGAAGGAACTAGGTGGGAGTGGGGTATTTTGGGGCGCACAATTTCGACCATCTGCATCACAAACATTATCGACTCTGTTGGTGACAGGTGCGGTAATTTTTGTGAATAAGAGATTGTCACCAGAGCTATTTATTCTCCCTGTCCAGTTTAAACTACCATCGATCGAAAATTGACCAGCCAAAGTAGCCGCTGGAAGTGGCGTATCGTTAATTGTTGAACTCTCGTCAAATAATCCAACTGGAACGAATAGACCATCACGATTCCATACGGTTAAACTTTCGATATTAGTTTGCAACATTTGAATGGGTCGAGATTCTCGCCCATCAAAGAAACTAGAAGTAGTCGCCGCATTAGCTCCAGGTGTAAATAGGGCTTGAATGGGTGCTGCCATGAAACAACTTCCTGGCGTAGGATTTGCACTGGTGATGGTGCTAGAAAGTGCGGCAATTTGTGCAGGAGTCGAATCGCTGAGTCTATTTATGTCGTCGGTAGTTAGCTGCCCTGGGGAAGCATTTTGAATGTTAGTCAGCATTCCTCGAAACTGATCGGATGCAGGTGTAAACGCGCTCATTTTTCCAGTGGCAGCGTTTGTAGTGCTCGAATATGGCACTGCGCCAATTTGGGCTACCAGAGTAAAGTAGAGTGCATCTAAAATCCTTTCCCTGACCGTCAAATCAGTAGTACTGATGGCTGGTGGAGTCGCTGGTGTAGTTACTGAATTGGGACAGAATCTTCTATACTCAGCGTCACTCCGAGGTCGAACTAAGACGGGCTGCATCAAGCTCCGCAATTGGCCTTTAGTCAGATTGGTACATTTGAGGCTGCTGTAGTCTGCTCGTCTGTCGATAACATTCCCCGCAAAAACACCAGTTCCACAGCCACCAGGAGTTCCAGTGTTGCTGGCGAGTACTTGGAGTGTAAAGGGGACAGCTCGATCTGGGAACATTTCCAATCGGAGATCGGCTTTACCGTAATATTCGCCTGTTCTGAGATTTGCGTCTAATTTGCCCAAGAAACCTGGTGGTGGTGGGGTGAGTCGATTAGCGACTTTCTGGATTCTGCCATTGTAGGGGGTAAAATCAGCGATCGGCACTGCGGTTGATAGTGGGCTACCATTTGTTGGCAAATTGGCAATTGTGGCAAGCGCAGCAGGGGTTGCAAAGCCAGCTCCAGGGGTTTTTTGAATTTGGACTACTCCTCCGGCACTATATCCACTTGGTAGGGGTGGGTTGCCAATATTGATCTCATTGGTAGGATCGGCTAGGGTACCTTGACCTTGGTAGACAGTGATATTGCCGTCAATTCGGAGTGTTGTCCGATTTCCCCCAGTTAGATACATGTTCCCGTTGCTGTGCATCCGACCATTGAAGTCCATTTGTGGACTGGGGTTAAGTTCTAGATCTCCATTATAAAAAGCCCCGAATTGAAATAGGGGGATCGATCGACTCCTAAAGTCCATCTGCAATACGGTTTTATTGTCACCAGATTCCTCTACTTTGCCGTTGAGAATGTTGGGATTGGGTTTGGCAGCGGTGGAGTTGACCGTATAGCGATATTCTTGAGCATTTAAGCCTATATAAGGACCTATAGGGATGACAATGGGAATTGGTGCGGGGGTGCTGGCAGTGTCGTAATTTGTGTTGTCTCTGACGAAGGTGTAAGCTTTGTATTCGATCGCCGCAGAATTATTGTCTTGATTTTCGTTCAAGACGATTGCGCCGTTTTTATCGACACTACTACCGAACCTATTACTGTATTTGTAAGGATAATTCCGACATTCAAAATCGTTGCTCGTTGCGGGATTGGTAGGGGAGATAACATCTTTGGAATAACATGGCTTCATCTTAGTTGGCACTCGATCGGCTTGAGTTCTCTCTTCCGCTGTGGTAGCACCATCAGAGGGTGAGTTATAGTTCTCAAATCTTTGGCGGAGTTCGTTGGCGCGTCGATTCAATCCCGACTCGGCGGCGTAGAAGGTGTTGTTGCCGTCGATGTAAGCATCGGTAGAGGATTTGGCGATATTAGTCATCGTCAAAAATGCCCCCATCAGACTGAAGAGCATGATGGTGACGATCGATGTCATCATCATGGCATAGCCTCGATCGGCTTTCACGTCTTGCCGTGCCAACTGTTGTGCTCGAAGCATGAATTGGATGAGCTGAGGATTGGGTGAGTTGTGCTGATTCATGTTCGGTTACTCAGGAGTTGCGGTGACGATCGATCGATTGGAGTAGAATACTTATGGTGAGGCTGAGGATAAATTTGGTTAAATAGGTAGATCTACAAAGGTGATGACAATTTGGAGATTTCAACCTCTCCGATCTTTATATTGCCCAAACAATGGCTAGCTTTATCGCCGATCTCGTTTTGTGTTTGTTAAATTGTGACTACGTTGGCCTGATAATATCTGTATGTTACTGGGCAGAATTGCGGTTGAGTGCGATCGCGATCGCATCTAGCGTTAATCTTCATCCAATTTGTCAACTAGCAAATAGCGCAAATAAACTCAGCCGTTTGTCAAGGTCCAGAAAGTCAATCCTTTGTCAAGCACATGTAAAATGGAAAATATCGGCAGTAAATTAATTTGAGGATGTCAGGGTCGAAATTGTGCCAAATCGATCGCCAAAATAACTTCGGTGGACTAAGTTAAAGCGTATATTCAGTTTCTAGACGATGGATCGATTTTTCGGCACGAGCACATTTTTTGGAGAATGTTGTGAATAACTTGCAAGTGAATAGTGGGGATGTTCAGCAAATGAACCAGATCGGTTCTACTCTCCAGCAAAGATATCGAATTCTGGAGCAAATCGGGAGTAGTCGATCGCTAACTACCTATCTAGCCGTCGATATCCATCTGCCCAAAGATCTGCAACTAAAATGTACAATTGACTGTTATCACTTCCCAAATCTGTCCGCAGATAGTTATTATTGGGAACAAGCCGCTCGATCGGCGCAGGTGTTCATGGAGTTGAGTCATGAGATCGATCGAGTCCCCACTATCTATACCTATTTTGCCGAGCCAGAGGCATTTTATGTTGTTAGAGAGTTGATTAGCGGTCATTCTTTGAGCGAGGAATTATTAGCCGATCGGGAGATCGGTAAGTGTTGGAGTCCATCGCGGCTAATCGGATTATTAGCCGATGTACTTGAAACGTTGCGCGAGATCGATGGTCATCAAATAGTCATCGATCCTTTATCTGTCGATCGGATTATCCGCCGCAATCTCGTCGATCGAGCCGTTGGGGGCGAGATTCGCAAATTAGTATTACTAAATCTACCGATTGCCATCAGCACAGAGCCACTGCCATCGGCGGATCGTCTTTCTCCCAGTCAGCACAATCTCCGCACTCTGGGCGAAATCGCCATCCTTGCAGCGATGGGCAAATCGCCAACGGATCTACCTCTGAGCGACAGCGATCGGGCAGAATGGCAACAGCAAGCTACCAAACTTCAGCATCCCGAATTAATCATTATTCTCAATCGCCTCATCGCCGCTGCTGAAAAAGACTGCTATCCATCCACAGCAGCAGCCTTTCAAGCCGTAGCTAGAATCATTCCCCAATTCCCCAACCGTCAGCATATTCCCGCCAATGCTCAAGCCACGATCGCCAAACATCTCCATGTTATAGTCACACGAGGAAATCGGTTTGCAGAAGTGGGCGAACATGTGCAAGCGATCGCCGCCTATGAGCAAGCTATAGCCCTCGATAGCCGATGTGTTGAGGCATATTGCGGTCGAGGCAATGCCCGCCGCTTCCAGGGCGACTATAGCAGCTCCTGGAGCGATTTTGATAAGGCTGTTCAACTCGCGCCACAATCGGGGATTGCTTATATCGGTAGAGGTTTGGCGACTCGCTCCCAAATGTCCGAGAGCATGGAAGCGATGGCTGATTTTCAACAGGGAAAAGAATTGCTCGGTAGCCCCCAAACGGCGATCGAATATGCAATGCGCGGCATGGCTCATCTCCACTTGACAGATCCGCGAGCGGCGATGTCTGACTATACCAAAGCGATCGAACTCAATCCTCGCCTAGTACTTGCATACAACAATCGCGGCAATCTCAAGCAGCAATTTAATGACTGGGAAGGAGCGATCTCCGACTATACCAGCGTCTTGGCCATCAATCCTCGATCGGCAACAGCCTATAATAATCGGGCGGTGGTATATGCCGATCTCGGTAGAGGCTTGGAAGCGATCGCCGATTATACTCGCGCGATCGAGTTAGATCCCACTTTTGCAGGTGCTTATAGCAATCGCGGCAATGCTTATAGTTATATCGATCGATACCCAGAAGCGATCGCTGACTATACTGCGGCGATCGAATTGCAACCAGACTTTGATATTATTTATCTCAATCGGGCGAATATGTACCGCATTCAGGGACAATTCGCGCTTTCTTTGGCTGACTTCGATCGGGCAATCTTGTTGCAGACATCCGCTAGCAACGAACTCAATCCCAATCTAGCCTTTGCTTACTACAATCGCGGCATTTGCCATCGTCAATCGGGCAATCATCAACAGGCAGTCTCTGATTATACTCAAGCGATCAGGCTCGATGCTAAGTATTTTCACGTCTATTATCATCGCGCCAATGCCCGTCAATATCTCGGTGATAAACGAGGTGCGATCGCCGACTATACTCAAAGCATCCGCTTCGATCCCAATAATAGCCGAGCCTATTACAATCGGGCGGTAATTCGCGGCGAAATTCGCGACTATCACAGCGCGATCGAGGATCTAGATCGCGCGATCGAAATCAACCCCGAATTTCCCCTCGCTCATTATCAACGTGGTGCGATGCGACAGCTCCTAAATCGACACAAGTTAGCCCTAACCGACTTCGATCGGACGATCGAACTCCAACCCGATAATATTGAAGCATACTATCAATCTGGAGTTACTCGTCAAATCCTCGACGACAAATCCGGTGCATTGGCAAACTTTACCCACATCATCGAAATCGATCCCAACTACGCCCCAGCCTACTATCAACGGGGCAAAGTCAACACTCAACTTGGCGATCTCGATGGCGCAATTAGCGACTACCACAAATCCGCTCATCTCTATCTCGATGCTGGCGACACCAAAACCTATCACGAGATTCTCCAGATTCTCGACAGACTAACTCAAATCCGCAAATCTGTCTAGGGGATAGGGGATACGGGATAGGGAATAGGGAATAGGTAATAGTCGAAAAATCGTAGGTTGGGTTGCGCTCAAGCAAAACCCAACTAACCCCACCAACAACGATCGATTATCATTGCCCGATCCCTATTCCCTATTCCCTATTCCCTATTCCCTATTCCCTATTCCCTATTCCCTATTCCCTATTCCCTATTCCCTATTCCCTATCCTCTATCCCCTATTCCCTATTCCCTATCCCCTATCCCCTATCCCCTTTTGTTAAACTCAAGCTGGGGGGATCGTATAGATTAGAGCGGCAGCAATTTTGGCAGCCATTTTATCATTACCCCAATAATTGGTATGCGAATTGTAGAGTAAATTGCCAGTTTGAATCTCTACATCCTCGATCGTCCGATAAATATTATTAGGATTGAGATCGAACATATTTTCTAATGGATAAGCTAAAACATCCTCCTTGTCATAAAAATTGAGCCACGATCGACTAAATTGACTCTCGTTTAGTTGACGAATTGGATTAATTACTTCACCAAAACCAGCCTCTCCCGTCCACAAATTCCCCGCCCTCATCATAAACAAACCAATCATCGAACCGAGCGTAAATAAGTTCCTAAAGTTGTTTTGAACGCGAACTTTATTATTAGTAAAATACTCCATCTCTTGTTGATACTCTGCAAGATTGGCTTCGGGCGCGGGCAAGAATAATCGATCGCGTTCTAATAACTGATACAAAAAGTCAAACGCAATCACAGATCCTAATGAATGTCCAATTATACTATAGGGGCCTTCGATCGTCGCAGCTTTGATTTGTTCCCATACCGTCGAACTAATATGATTATCATTTGCCGAAACGTATGCCGTCACATCACCGAGATAAAACGTCACCAAATAACGTAATGTTCGGATCGGCCCAACAGATGCCAACCCTGGAAATGCAGTATCAAAAATATCTTTCTTTGCCTGCACTGTCACGTCATGATAATTTACGAATACAGGCTGGAATAATAAGTCGAAAGTCCCTGGTTTTAATTGACGAGTTCGCTCATAATTGTTCCCAATTTTCTTCCACAACTTTTGATAACTTTTTACTGCACTCCCTGGACCCATTCCATGCATGAATATTAATGAATGTTTGACCACGTTTTATCTCCTCACTGAAGGGTAGTTGTTATTAAGGAAAAGTTAAGGTGAGAATAATGTTTCCAAATAGATTGGCATGGGCGGAGTCGGTACACCCGATCGACCATAACTCATTAATCAGAATATGCCAATTTACGAATTTTGACTGCATCGATCGAAACAAGTTGAGTAGTTTCTAGCCCGATCGCTAGTCGAAAAATTCCCAAATCGTTATATGATAGGGTTTACCTAGTTGAGCTAGGTTAGGATCCCAGGGGTCTTGTCGATTCTCAATTATTTTGGTTATTACTCACATCGATGAATAGATGGCAGCAGATTAGCTTAGTTTCGATCGCCTTGCTGTTGGTGACAAGTTGCACCCGCAGTAGTAGTGGCGATAGTAATACCAGTGACGACGGGGGGAGGATTACGGTGGGCACAACTCAGAAGCCCCGCACCCTCGATCCGGCAGATGCCTATGAATTACGATCGATCTCTTTGATTCGGAATTTGAGCGATCGATTGTATAATTATGAGCCTGGTAGTACGGAACTCAAGCTTCAGTTGGCAACCGCTTTGCCAAAAGTGAGTGCGGATGGTTTGATATATACGATCGAGCTGCGGAAGGGTGTGGTATTTCACGATGGTACGCCGTTTGATGCGGCGGCGATGAAATTTTCCCTCGACAGGTTTATTCAGAATAAGGGCAAACCCGCCTTCTTGCTTGCCGAGCGGGTAGATTCGATCGCCGCCACAGGTACACACCAATTAACCATCAAGCTCAAAAAGCCCTTCGCCGCCTTTCCTTCGATGCTGGCGTTCCCTGGTACCTGCGCCATCTCCCCCAAAGCGTACAAAATCGAGCCAAATAAATTTGAAGCAAACATCTTCGTTGGCACAGGCCCATATAAACTGGGTGAGTATGGTACCGATCGAGTCAAATTCGAGGTATTCGATCGCTATTGGGGCAAGAAACCCGCCAACAAAGGGATCGATCTCCAAATCTTCAACAACAACTCAGCCAACCTCTACAACTCCTTCCGCACCGGAGCTGTAGATATCGCCTTCCAAGCCCTAGAACCCGATCAAGTCAAGAGCCTAGAAGAAGGCAGCAGAGCCAAACAATGGCAATCGATCGCCATCGATGGTAGCGTCACTAGCTACATGATCCTCAACGTCCTCCAGAAGCCCCTAGATAACCCCCTAGTCCGTCAAGCACTAGCAGCACTAGTAGATCGACCCACAATCAACGAGCGCGTCTTGTACGGGCAAGGAAAGCCCTTATATAGCATCGTCCCCGATACCTTCAGCGTCTCTCAACCAGTCTTCCAAAAAGCCTACGGCGATGGCAATATCGAACTCGCCAAACAACTTCTCACCCAAGCCGGATTCACACCCCAAAACCCCGCCAAAATCCAAATCTGGTATCCCTCCGGCTCCACCAATCGCCGTCTCACAGCAGGCTTCCTCAGTGCCTACGCCAAGCAAAAACTCGGCGGAATCATCCAACTCGAACCCAATACGATCGAATCAGCCTCATTCTTCAAATACGTCAGCAAAAACATCTACCCCGTCACCCTCCAAGACTGGTACCCCGACTTTCTCGATCCCGACAACTTCGTACAACCCTTCCTAGAATGCCCCAAAGGTAGCACAACAGGCGGCTGCAAAGAAGGCGGCACCCAATCCCAAGGCTCATTCTACTATAGCGATCGAATGAATCAACTCATCGCCGCCCAAGGCAAAGAAACAAACCCCACCAAACGCCAACAAATATACACCGAAATCCAAACCCTCCTCCAACAAGATGTCCCCATCATCCCCCACTGGCAAACTAAAGATTTTGTCTTCGCCAAAAACGGCATGAGCGGCATCAATATCGATCCCCTCCAAAACCTCCTCTACTCAGACATCAAGAAATAATCTTCCTCCGCGCCCTACCCTTCGGGAAAACTTCGTTAACGCGTTAAAAAAAATCTAAATGTCTCGATCGAAAACCCTCCAATACTACCTAGCCGCCCGACTCCTCCTAGCTCCCTTGATGCTACTGACGATCGTCACCCTCGTATTCTTCCTCCTCAAAGCCACACCAGGAGATCCCGCCGATGCCTTCCTCGGAAATAGAGCATCCCAAGAAGTCAAAGACGAATTACGCAAACAACTAGGCTTAGATAAACCAATTTATATTCAGTACTTTGGCTACCTATGGAACATCCTACATGGAGACTTTGGCAACTCGATTACTAGTTCCGGTAAAGCAGTGATTAAAGTCATTCAAGAAAACTTTCCCGCAACATTAGAACTATCGATCGGCAGTATGATCGTAGCCTTTGTTGTGGGCGTAACAGTCGGCACAATTTCCGCATCTCGTCCAGGTACAATTGCCGATTTGGGTGGAAGATTATTCGGAATTGTTAGTTATTCCCTGCCGATTTTCTGGGTAGGTATGTTATTGCAATTAGTCTTTGCCGTTCAACTGCATATATTCCCCCTCGGCGGTAGATTCCCCGCAAATCTCACCCCACCACCAACTATTACCGGACTTTATACGATCGATAGTTTATTGAAACTAGATATCGGTAGTTTCTTCATCTCCATTTATCATCTAGCTTTACCCTGTCTGACCCTTGGAGTCCTCCTCAGTGGAATTTTCGAGCGGATAGTCAGAGTCAATCTCAAACAGAGCATGAAAGCCGAATACGTCGAAGCAGCCAGAGCCAGAGGAATCCCCGAACGCAAGATTCTGATTACTCACGCCCTCAAGAATGCGATGATTCCCGTAATTACTGTCTTGGGTTTAACTACTGCTTCTCTACTAGGCGGTGCAGTATTAACCGAAGTAACATTTTCTTGGCCTGGATTAGCAAGTCAATTGTATGAAGCAATTTCCAATCGTGACTATCCAACTGTCCAAGGAATCATGGTATTCTTCGCAGGAATCGTCGTCATCGCTAGTATTTTTATCGATCTAATTAATGCCTGGATCGATCCACGAATTAAGTACTAAATGAATTGAGAATTGAGAATTGAGAATTGAGAATTGAGAATTGAGAATTGAGAATTGAGAGTTGAGAGTTGATAACCCATGTTCTGCAATTGGAATATCGATCGGGATTGGGATATAATAATCATGGTTGAAACTTAATGCCTGTAAATACTTGGAGGTTTTATGACAGTTGCCACCGTCAAGAGTCAAGTCGTCAATACCCAGTCATTGCTACTCAATGTTATTAATACGACTTTGACAGTTACATCAGAGCAATTTCATCGTCTCTGTATCGATAATCCCGATTTACGTCTAGAATTGACTCCAAATCAAGAATTGATTGTTATGCCTCCAACATTGCCGATTACTGGTGAAAGAAATGGAGATTTGTCAGGGCAGGTTTGGTACTGGAACCGACAGAGCAATCTAGGTAAAGCATTTGATTCTTCGACAGGATATGACTTTACAGCATTAGACGGTGGACAACTATCGCCTGATGCTTCTTGGATTGAAAAGTCCAGGCTCGAAGGTATTTCTCTGGAAAAGTTCTTTTCGATCGCACCTGAGTTTGTAATTGAACTACGTTCTAGTAGTGATAACCTGAAACCAATCCAGGAAAAAATGATGATATATCAACGAGTTGGAGTGCGATTAGGTTTACTCATCAATCCGAAAAATCAGCAGGTGGAAATCTATCGGCAAGGGCAAGAAGTAGAAATACTAGCAGCTCCCACATCCATTGACTGTAGCGAAGTCATGCCAGGTTTTAGCCTAGACATGAGCCGAATTTGGTAATTGTCGTCAGTTAATCCTCAACCCATAATAACCGCACCGCCATCAGCGCAAATCCAAGGGCGGCAAAACCTTTGAGCACCTTTGTTGGCAAAAATGCCGCCATCTCCCCACCAGCCACCACCCCAATCAGACTAGTCAATAATAAAGCCGCCACCGAACCCAGAAATACAGCCCGTGGATGGGCACTACTACCACCCAAAGCGATCGCCGCCAACTGGCTTTTATCACCAATCTCAGCAATAAACACCGTTACAAAAGTCAAACCCAATAGCTGCCAATTCATCGCACATTTTCACAGATAAGTACAATTAGTCTAATCGATCGAGCCACAGTGCCAAAACATCTAAAGAATAGTTAACGATTGTTGCCTAGAACGCTCGATCGCCCAATAATAAAGACTGGAACACCCACTCAGCAACTACAGCATCATGGACATCAAAGCAGTATTGCCGATTCTCACCATTCTATTCATCGTCTGTACCTTATTTTTTGGTACGCGCAATGGCTTCTACGATTCTGACAAATATCATGGTAATGGTTCCGCTCACTAAACACCACCTGGTAATCAGTTCGACAGGATTTAAACCCCAAATATCCCTTTGTCTACTTTACCCCAACCCCCTAACGAAGATTTAGTTTGTATTCCCTATGGTGTTGGTCATAGTGATGAAGGGGTGTGTTTATTAGTTAAAATGGGGCCATATCGGATTTTGCTAGACTGTGGCTTGACAGATATTTCCCCCTTGATCGATGAAAATCTGCTGCCAATCTGCGATCTAGTCCTGTGTAGCAACGCTCATGCCGATCGAGCCAGAGGTTTATTATGTCTCCATCGAGCTTGTCCGACTCTACCAATTTATACCAGCGAAGTCACTAGTCAACTGCTCCCACTAAATTGGCTCGATGATGAAGCTGGTGTGCCCCAATTTAGTCAGGCTCTACCCTGGCGACGCTCGATCGAATTTCAAGATGGTTTATCCGCCGAACTCTTTCCCGCTGGAAATTTGCCTGGAGCGGCGGCAATTTTATTGACCTATACTGGACTCGACAGATCTTATCGGATCTTTTATACTGGTGACTTCTTTCTCTCCAATTCCCGTCTCGTCGAAGGATTGCACCTAGACACCATCCGCAATCTCAACCCCGATGTGACGATCGTCGAAGGCACATATGGCACATCCCGCCATCCCCATCGCCGTCAACAAGAAAATCATCTCATGGCGCAAATCGATCGGGCTATTAACGATCGAAAGTCAATCCTATTACCAGTCTCCGCCCTCGGCATCGCTCAAGAACTGTTGATCTTATTGCGAAGTCATCACCTATTTACTGGGCGCGATCTCGATATCTGGGTAGATAGTTCGATCGCCGCAGGTTGCGATATCTACCTGCAACTACTCCCCCATTTTCCCCCATCCGTTCAAAACTTCGCCCGTCATCAAGCCCTATTTTGGGATGAAAAAGTTCGCCCCCACGTTCGCCAACTTACACCCGACACCCTCCAAAACGTTCAACGTCCATGTATTGCGATCGTCAGTGCAGCCACAAATCTAAACACCTATATCGAAAGACATCCATTTCCCTGGCTAGTATTATTACCAGATCGATCGACCACACCAATCGATCTACCCGAAATTGAAGTCGATACCTACCTTCTGAGCGAACATTCCGACGGCGCAGGCACCGTGCAACTCATCCATAACCTGCGCCCAAAGCACGTCATCTTCACCCATGGCTCCCCCACCTATTTAGCCGATCTCACCGCCCTAGAAGAGCTGCAAAACCGCTATCACGTCCATTCTCCAGCCGTCGGCACCATCGTATCTCTGCCGATCGGTGATACCTTCATCCAACCAGCACCACCCGCTGACCCCAATTATGAGGGCGAACTTACCGAATTAGATCGATCGATTAATATTACCCTCCCCAAAGCCATCTCTCTAGATCCTCGCTGGCACAACTTCGCCGATACTGGTGTAGTAGAAGTCAGATGGCAAGGCGAAGAAATTGTCTTCCGAGCCATTGCCCAGCGCGAACTCCTCGACAAACAATCCACCCAGCCCCCACCAGACACCCACTGTTGCGGCAACTGTCGTCACCAACGCGGGCGACACTGCTACAACCCTCGATCGCCCCTCCACGGCTTCAAAGTCACCCCCGACGGCATTTGCCCCGTCTTTGAGTCAATAGAGTCCACGTAGGCGGTTACTGTTGGCGTAGCCTTGCCTTTGGCATTGCGGCTTGTACTGAGCGTAGCCGAAGTAAGCCGTAAGCGCAAGGCGCAGGCTTTGCCAACGCGTAGCGTCTGCCTTAGCGGAAGTGCGGACTTTGTAATAACCCCGATTTTAATCGGTGGCTCACCGTATTGCCTCACCCCCAACCCCTCACCCCTCACCCCTCACCCCTCACCCCTCACCATGGAAACCATCTTCAGCAAAATCATCCGTAAAGAAATTCCCGCCAACATCGTATATGAAGACGATCGCGCCCTAGCCTTCCGCGACTTACATCCCCAAGCACCAGTCCATATCCTAATTATCCCCAAACAACCGATCGAATCGATCGCCACCGCCCAGACAACAGACGAAGCACTTCTAGGACATCTACTCCTCACCGCCAAACAAATCGCCATCCAAGAACAACTCATCAATGGTTATCGCATCGTCATCAATACAGGCGCAGACGGCGGGCAAACCGTATTCCATCTCCATCTGCACTTACTCGGCGATCGATCCATGACATGGCCACCAGGTTAAAATGAAAAATTAGATTGAATATTCTCATATTTCCTTAACAATTGGCTTAACTCGGCACCAGCAGCAAGTTGAGAACATCGATCCCTAGTGCGATCGCCCTCGAACTCAACCAATTCTCGTCAAAACCGCAAATTAGTTTCTGAACACCCCTTTACATACCTAAATATATGCCCTAATATAAAAGACATGGGGGAGAAAACAAACCCAGCACCTAAAAAATTTATCGCAATTATAAGCAAATGACTGCAACCTTACAACGTCGCGAAAGCGCAAACGTATGGGATCGCTTTTGTAGCTGGATCACTTCCACCGAGAACCGCATTTATGTTGGTTGGTTCGGTGTTCTAATGATTCCTACACTGCTTTCCGCTACTATCTGTTTCATCATCGCCTTCATCGCAGCACCTCCTGTAGATATCGACGGTATTCGTGAGCCAGTAGCTGGTTCCTTAATGTTCGGAAACAACATCATCTCTGGTGCAGTTGTTCCTTCATCCAACGCAATCGGTCTTCACTTCTACCCAATCTGGGAAGCAGCTTCCCTCGATGAGTGGTTGTACAACGGTGGTCCTTACCAACTAGTAGTATTCCACTTCTTGATCGGAATCTTCTGCTACATGGGTCGTGAGTGGGAACTATCCTACCGCCTCGGTATGCGTCCTTGGATCTGTGTTGCTTACTCCGCTCCAGTAGCAGCAGCAACCGCAGTATTCTTGATCTACCCAATCGGACAAGGTTCATTCTCTGACGGTATGCCTTTGGGTATCTCCGGTACTTTCAACTTCATGATCGTATTCCAAGCAGAGCACAACATCTTGATGCACCCTTTCCACATGTTGGGAGTTGCTGGTGTATTTGGTGGTTCATTGTTCTCCGCAATGCACGGTTCCTTGGTAACTTCTTCTTTGGTACGTGAAACTACTGAAGTAGAGTCCTTGAACTACGGTTACAAATTTGGTCAAGAAGAAGAAACTTACAACATCGTTGCAGCTCACGGCTACTTCGGTCGTCTAATCTTCCAATATGCTTCATTCAACAACAGCCGTTCCTTGCACTTCTTGCTTGGTGCATGGCCTGTAATTGGAATCTGGTTCACTGCACTTGGTGTATCCACCATGGCATTCAACCTCAACGGTTTCAACTTCAACCAATCCGTTGTAGATTCCCAAGGTCGCGGCATCAACACCTGGGCTGACATCATCAACCGCGCAAACTTAGGTATGGAAGTAATGCACGAGCGTAACGCTCACAACTTCCCCCTAGATTTAGCTGCTGGTGAAGCTACTCCTGTTGCTTTGACTGCTCCTTCCATCAACGGTTAATACCTGTTTGATTCTAGGAAAAACCCCCCTCATTCGTGAGGGGGGTTTTTGCGTTGTGGGTACTCAGGGGTCAGGGATCTGATTCCAGTCGATCGACTTACAAAGTCCAGTCTTTAGCCGTTTGCAGTACAACATCAGCTTCTCAAAACTGAACCCTGACCCCCACCCCTGACCCCTGTTTACATTCGACAAGCCTGAATACCATTCTTCTGTTGAGAACCTTCAAACCCTCTGAGAACAGAATTTCTCCTTTGCTCTGGGGTGCCGTGATGTTGCTCATTATTAAACTCATAATCACCAATTGCACTAGCTTGGCTAGCGATTTGCTCGATATCCTCCTGGTCGAATGTCACATTTGGCATCACCCCCATATAATAACCAGCCAAACAATCAGCCTGAAGCTCAACCCGTGTAATATTGCTCATATCAAGCCTTGCCTTTGTTTGCACCGCATGGGAATATTCATGGGACAAAATATAAGCCAGCGCAGCATCCCCATACTGGTATGCCATTCTAATATGTTGTTGAGTGATATAAATAGTATTATTACGTGGACAGTACAGACTACCAGAGATTCTACCGCAAGCACTAGCTGTGCCATTTCGTACATTCCAGTTCAATTTTGGATTGGCGCGGGTACTATCTACCTCGCGAATACCCGCATATACGGCGGGTATCACCGCTTTTGGCCCTAATTGACTCGCTTGGATTGGGATGACGATCCCAAGGGCAACGATGACGGCAATACCGATGTAAGTAAAAACTTTTCCCAAATTCATGCGATTTTTATGAATAGTTTAAGTATTTACCGATCCTTGCAGAATAAACTCAGCGATCGCTAGATCTACGGGTGTCGTAATTTTGAGGTTGGTTTCCTCTCCCTGGACAATTGTCACAGGTAAGCCACATTTTTCAAATAATGCTGCATCATCAGTCACTTCCCAACCGAGAGCGCGACCTTTTTCATGACAAGCTTTGAGCAATTTCACATCAAAGCCTTGGGGTGTTTGAGCCGCCCATAGATTAGCTCTGTCGGGTGTACTTTCGACGATGCCCGCTTTGTCTACGACTTTGATCGTATCTTTGACGGTTATAGCCGCAATCAGCCCTTGATGAGTAGCCAAAACCTCCGCACATCGATCGAATAAATCTGGAGTAGCCAAACACCTCGCGCCATCATGAATTAATACTCGCTCTGCGCCCTCTGGCAGAGCCTGTAAGCCGTTATAAACTGATTCCTGACGTGTGTGACCACCTTGAATGAATTGGACTGGTTTAGATAGGGATATGTTAGCAAGGATGGTATCAATGTCGTGGCGATCGTCCGGTTGTCCGACGATCCCAATCCAGCTAATCGATCGAGCACGTTCTGCCGCCATTAATGTCCATGCTAATAGTGGTTTATCTAGTAAGGTAATTAATAGTTTATTTCGATCGCTGCCCATGCGTTTACCCATTCCGGCAGCGGGGATT
>JANMEL010000189.1:0-3966 GCA_031376885.1 Chamaesiphon sp. OTE_70b_metabat_96
AAAAATAGTCTATAATTTCTCGACCTCAATGCAGGTGGCAATAATTTTAGATTGGTTGCTTGCATAATATTTTGGGGAGGTTCATAGATCGAGCGTGTTGGGGTAATTCATTAATTACCCCTACTCGCTCGATCTCTTAACCACCCCAAAATATTATGCAAGCAACCAATCTAAAATTCTTACCACCTGCATTAAGGTCGAGAAATTACCGACTCTTTTTTGCAGGGCAGGGGATCTCACTGATTGGGACATGGATGACCCAAATTGCTACTGTGTGGCTGGTTTATCATCTGACTAATTCGGCTTTAATGTTGGGAGTGGTTGGATTTACGAGTCAAATTCCCAATTTGTTATTGACACCGTTTGGGGGCGTATTTGTAGATAAGTTCCCGCGTCATCGGATCTTAATTGGTACGCAAATTTTGGCGATGTTGCAATCACTAAGCCTCGCTGCATTAGCTTTGTCAGGTGTCATCCAAATTTGGCATATCTTAGCATTGAGCTTGTTTCAAGGCATAATTACCGCCGTAGATGCACCAGCTCGACAAGTTTTTGTGACCGAATTAGTCGATCGACGTGAAGATCTAGCTAATGCGATCGCGATTAACTCAACTATGTTTAATGGAGCCAGGTTGATCGGCCCAGCGATTGGGGGATTACTCATCGCCCAAGTTGGTGAAGCTTACTGTTTCCTCATCGATGGTTTGAGTTATATTGCTGTAATTACAGCTTTACTCGCGATGAGATTAAAGCCTAGTCAAATAGTTGTCTTAGAGGGCAATCCGCTTCAGATTATTAAAGCAGGATTTGATTATGCTTTTAATTCTCCACCGATTCGGGCGATCTTATTACTATCATCTTTAGTTAGTTTGATGGGGATGCAGTACACCGTACTCGTGCCAATTATTTCAGATAAGATTCTCCACGGTAATGCCCAGACACTAGGCTTCTTGATGGCTGGATCGGGTGTTGGTGCTTTAGCTGGGGGTATTTATTTAGTTAGCAGAACAACAGTCATTGGGCTTGGTAGATTAATGACTATTAGTCCAGCAATTTTAGGTGTTGGCTTAATTGTTTTGGCATTATCACGGTTTTTACCATTATCTTTACTCGCGATGTTACCGATCGGCTTGGGTACAATTCTGCAAATTGCCGCAGGTAACACGATTTTACAATCGATTGTAGATGATGATAAACGCGGACGAGTGATGAGCTTGTACACCATGTCATTTCTGGGAATAACTCCCTTCGGTAGTCTGTTCGGTGGAACTTTAGCCGATTCTCCTGGGGGAGAGGCTTCGCCAACGAATTGGCGTGACCCCTACCTTGATTATTGCTGGTGTTGCGTGTATTTTAGGTTCGCTATTCTTCAGCCGACAATTACCAGCTTTGAAGGAAATTGTTTATAAAATTTATCAACGAAAAGGAATCGATCTAGGATCGGAAGGCTAAAGAGATGAAAATCAATCTTTCATCTCTTTAGATAAAAGTCGATCTCTACCTAAAGAATGATTTTAAGAAAATTTTTATTGATTATGTTGAAATGATGAGGTAATTACCAAGATTTGGAATCTGGATTTATCTCGCCATCAGCCCAAAATAGCACTCTCTAGGAATAACATGAGCGAACAAAATTCAGTTGACGAACAGAGCAAAAATCAGAGCCTAGAAAACTATCGCACCGCTCCTGGCGATCGACTAACCACCGATGAGGGTGTGCCACTGAGCAGCACTGATGATTCGCTCAAAGCGGGCGGACGTGGGCCGACATTGCTGGAAGATTTTCACTTTCAACAAAAGCTCTCGGCATTCGATCGCGAACGCATCCCCGAACGGGTAGTCCACGCGCGGGGTGCGGCTGCACATGGGTATTTTCAGCCCTATGAAGCAATGTCAGAATTTACTAAGGCGAAATTCTTGGGAGATCCAGCGACTAAAACACCCGTCTTTGTGCGCTTCTCGACGGTAGGCGGCTCGCGCGGGTCGGCGGATAGCGTCCGGGATGTCCGAGGCTTTTCGGTGAAGTTTTACACCGAGGAGGGCAACTATGACATCGTAGGGAATAATATTCCCGTGTTCTTTATTCAGGATGCGATTAAGTTTCCCGATCTCGTCCATTCAATCAAGCCCGAACCTAATAACGAGATGCCGCAGGCTTCCACCGCGCACCCAAATTTCTGGGACTTTATCTCCCTCGTGCCCGAATCGATGCACATGATTATGTGGACATTATCCGATCGGACACTGCCGCGTAATTTTAGCACGATGCAGGGTTTTGGCATCCATACGTTCCGGTGGGTCAATGCTGAGGGTAAATCGCGGTTTGTCAAGTACCACTGGAAACCGATGGCTGGTGTCCATTCCAACGTATTTGATGAAGGTCAAAAAATCGCGGGTAAAGATCCAGACTTCCATCGTCGGACATTGTGGGACTCGATCGAAATGGGCAACTATCCAGAGTACGAGCTAGGCATACAGATCGTGGAAGAAGAAGACGAACTCAAATTCGACTTCGATATTCTAGACTCTACCAAATTGATTCCCGAAGAACTAGTTCCAGTCCGCCCAATTGGTAAAATGGTACTCGATCGCAATCCAGACAACTACTTTGCCGAAACCGAGCAAGTTGCTTATCAGCCATCCAATGTGGTGCCAGGAATTGACTTTAGCGATGACCCACTCCTACAAGGGCGGCTGATGTCTTACCACGATACCCAGCTCCACCGTTTGGGTAGCCCCAACTTTGTCCATCTCCCCATCAACCGCCCCGTCTGCCCATTTAGCAATAACAACCAAGATGGACGGATGCAGATGGACATCAAAACCAGCTCCGTCAACTACTCCCCCAACTCCCTCGGTGACAATCTCCCCGCGCCAGTGGCTCCAGAAAATGGCGGGTTCGTCACCTATCCAGAGCGGGTAGAAGGGCATAAAGTGCGCGAACGTAGCCCCAGTTTTGCCGACCATTTCAGCCAAGCTACCTTGTTCTGGAATAGCCTCTCAACTGGCGAACAAGATCGCCTCGTCGAAGCCGCTCACTTTGAACTGGGTAAAGTGCCCCAAATGGCAGTCAAAGAGCGGATGCTCCAACGCTTTAATCAAGTCGATGGCGAACTTGCCAAGCGCGTTGCTAAAGGGTTGGGAATGCCAGCACCTACCGAGCCAGCGACCCCCAATCACGGTCAAAGTTCCCCAGCTCTGAGCCAAGAAAACACCACCAAGACTGCCAAAGGTCGCAAGGTGGCAATTCTCGCCGCAGATGGTGTTGATGCCGCTCAAATCACCATGCTCAAGCAATCTCTGAGCGCAATGCACATCAACGCCGAAGTCGTGTCTCTATATGGCGGATCGATCGTCAATAGCGAGGGTCGCGAAATTGCCGTAGATAAAACCTTCTTGACGACTGCATCGGTACTCTACGACGTGATCTATGTACCTGGCGGCGATCGCAGTATTGAGGCTCTCACCGCCCACGGCGACCCTTTGAGCTTTATTTATGAAGCTTTCAAGCACTTCAAACCGATCGCGGCGACTGGTGAAGGTGTCGATCTACTGATGCAAGCCAATCTCCAGGGGATCGATTCCAGCCAAGTCAATGGCAAAATGAGTAGCCAGTTGGGTGTAATTGCCAGTCGCGACACGGAAGAGATGGCGACATTTACGACTACTTTTATCGATGCAATTAAAGAGCATCGCTTCTGGACGCGCCCCGTTCCTGGTACTGCATCTGTGAAAGCAGCAGCCGCGAAGATGCTCATGGAAAAAGAACGAGTCCCATCGTAGATCGCAAGTCTGTTGAAACCTGTCGTAGTCCCTTTACCCCACCCCAGCCCTCCCCTTGGAAAGGGGAGGGGGCAAAAGCCCCCCCTTGGCAAGCTATCCATTACCCACAGATCGTGTAATATTTGCGACGAAAAGTTACGTGACGATGTAGCAAGGGTTTGAAGGGGTTCGGGTTCGACTGGT
>JANMEL010000196.1:0-54142 GCA_031376885.1 Chamaesiphon sp. OTE_70b_metabat_96
CAGAACCCGGATCTGGGGGTTCTGACCCCCAGACCCCCCATTGGGTGGGGGAGTGTCCCCCCCCCAAACCCCCCCTCAAAGCATAGGTTGCTTGAGACGGTGGATTTGGTGTAAGGCAGCTTTGTTGGTTTGTGGGATGCGGAAAGTTTTGGGAGAAGCAGGAAAATCTACATATTCCCTATTCCCTATTCCCTATCCCCTATTCCCTATTCCCTATTCCTTATCCCCTATTCCTTATCCCCTATCCCCTATTCCCTATACCCTATACCCTATTCCCTATTCCCTGCCCCTTATTCCCTATCCCCTATCCCCTATCCCCTAAATGATTGCTACTCCTCGTCATCCGTTAGCTAGTTATATCGATCGATTTTATAATGGTCAAAGTTTCTTGCCAGATAATGCTCATAATGTCAAAGAAGTAGTAGGCATTTTGGATAGCTATGGCTATGTTATTGGTACCTATCAAGAAAATCTCCGCCATATTGCCGATCGCGAATTCCTGACTATTTTCCCATTTTTCAAGTACTTTAACGATGGGGTGTCTTTTCGCCAACTCTTCAAGCATTTATGGCACGATCGAATCAACTTTGAGTACGCCGAATACTGTATGAAAGTAATGCTTTGGCATGGCGGCGGAAAATTGCAGGAGTATATCGAATCTCCAGAATTTCGATCGCTGATCGAACCAGCTATTCAAGCAAAGATTAAAGGTAATCCAGTCATCAAAATTTTGCATCGACTATTTCCAGAATTTTTACCAGAGCAGATTCGACAATCGGTTTATTATAGTGCTCTAGGTCAATTTTGGTATGTGATGTCAGATATTTTTTTGACATTAGCTAGAGCCTATGAACAAGGCAAAGTTACTAGTATTCCCGCAGTGGTAGATTGGATTAAAGCTGGGTTAGTAGCTGCGGCAAGTAATCCGATAACTTATGCTGTGGAGATAGATAATGTATCGTATGATATTCTACCTTCATCGGCAAATCTTACTTTCTTAATGGATGTGGCTGTACCCTATGTAGAGGCTATTTTCTTTCGCGGAACACCCTTTTTGGGTACCGTTTCTTACAATGCCCAAGCACATCAAATTCCCGTCAAACAGGACAAATTTACCTATGGTGCGTTGTATGCGGATCCATTACCGATCGGCTGTTCGGGCATTCCACCAACTCTATTAATGCAGGATATGCGGCATTATTTGCCCGATTATCTTCATGAAATATATCAAAATACTCGACGCAAAGAGGACGATCTATTAGTCAAGATCTGTATGAGTTTTCAAAAGTCGATGTATTGCGTAACTAGTGCGACAATATTGGGATTGGCTCCTCATCCTTTGGATAGTCAAGATCCACAAGAGCAAGCCGCAAATATCCATTATTTTGAAAGTTGGATGGATCGCTTTTTGATCTCTCAACTATCTAATATTCAGGGCTAATTGAGGAATAAATCTATCGATTCGAGATAATCATCTCGAACATATAGCAATCCTAAATCAAAATTTAGATCTCGATCTTGACTTCTTACTCTCTGCGAAAATCTTGAAAATTATTGAGGATTGCTATAGCAACCTCTAGAGGCTGATTTAGGGGACAATTTTTAGGTAATTCTAAAATGTCCAACTCAAACTAGCCCACTTTATCTAAGTTTAGATAATAAAGTAGCAACAGCATTAACTATCAACTTTGGTTCATCAATCCAAACGAAATGACTGCTATCTGCTGCGAATACTTGAAGACAGTTAGTGGATAAATTTGATAAATCGGCGTGCATTCGATCGCGCACCCGATCGGCTCCTGGCAATGATAATAATTTCAGCCCTAATAATGGACGTAAAAAGGTTGCAGATTTGATACTAATCATCGGCAAATCTCCTAGATTATTTGCCACCTTTAGCTGTTTGGCACTTCGATCCAAACCCCACATTTCTCTAGCCATTGTCAACCAATGACTTGTCGAATAAAAAGACCTTTTGACATATCGAAGGGCAGTTGGTGGAAACTGCTTTAACTCCGGTTTGATTAGCTCAAATATACCGATCGTCCCCAAACATCTCACCAATCCCAATCCAGCCCCGATCGACACAAACCCAAAACTAAACGTAAAAAATGCCTTCAATAATCCCATGCTCCAAGGCAATGATAACATTCCATTTTCATGCAATCCATCCGTCAAAACCAATCCAACTACCTCATCAGGAAAAGTATGAGCGTACAGTCGCATATTATAACTCCCAAAAGAATCCCCAACCAAAATATATGGTGGCGAAATCTTAGCCGCCGTCAACAACTCATGCAACTCATTGACAACCTGTTGACTCGTGCGGGGTTTTGAAGACATCTGACTCCAACCATAGCCAGATCGATCGGATACACAGACTCTAGTTAATTTCGCAAGTTCAGCAATTAATAAATACCCCTCAACTCCGCCCAAACTACTATCGAGAACGATCGTCATCTCTCCATCCCCCTGAATCTGGAAGTGTCGAATTTTACCATCAGTAGTCTTAACTAATGTGCCTGGGTGAGGTAAAGATGTAGATTCCCGACTACTCGCAATACAATGATAAATCGTCGTCGCCGTTAGCCCAACTATCTCAATTGCCTGAAGTAATGATATGTTAAACATATTCGGTAAATAACTATCGCGCGTTAATTTATGTGGCAGTGGCAAACTTGGTCAGAATTACCTTATCTAACCTGCGATTTACTCGGCGAATGGCAACATGGCTTTTTCACATGTCATTTTGCACCTAGTGAACCCCAGGAAATTACCCCTGTTTTGACGGCGACGGCAAATACCTATCGACTCAAACAGGTTCATGGTAATATCGTCCTTACTCCCAGGGAGATTGCGACTACTGCCGAACTAGAAGTAGAAACAGGCTACGCATTAGGCGACGGAATCCTCACCGAAGAGCGTCTTCAAGCCGTCTGGGTGGCTAGTGCTGATTGTAGCCCCGTGTTGCTGGCAAATCGACACACGAGAAACGTCGCCGCTGTACATGCAGGTTGGCGAGGAACTTCTCTCAAAATTGTACCCCGTGCAGTCGAGCGTCTGTTGGCCCAAGGTGGCACGATCGATGATATCACAGTCGCGATCGGCCCTGCGATCGCCGGAGCAGTCTATCAAGTAACGGATGGAGTCGGCGTAGAAGTATGCAGATCGATCGCGCCTAGCAGCCTCTCCACCGAGCTTTCCGCAGCGATCGAGACTATCCAAGCAATCCCCAATTCACCCCTGTTACCGGACGCGCAAGCGGGGAGAGTGCGGCTAGATGTGCGGCGAGTCAATCAACTCCAACTCGAACAATTGGGCGTAAATCCCGACCAAATTTCGATCGCGCCTAACTGCACATTCCAAGAACCCGAAAACTTCTTCTCCTATCGTCGTGAAAAACTCAAAAAAGTTCAATGGTCGGGAATAGTATCATAGCATTTACAAAATTACTTAAATAAGGCTTTCATTCCCTCCTGACGTTTGAGTGCGAGTTTGGTAACTTGGCGTTTTTCGGCTTGACGAATAATCCGATTTAATAACTCTGTGTATACCAGAGGAGGACTAGATTTCATCCACAGATAGAAAGAAAGCGAACCAGGGAGAGTATTAATCTCATTGAAATAGAGTTGGTTGCAACTAACATCGATGATAAAGTCGATCCGTGAGACACCAGAACAACCTAATAATTTGAAAGCCTTTTTTGCATAGTCTAAGGCAGCTTGTTTGATGGCCGGATCGAGGTCTGGTGGGTCGATGATGCGGGATAAACTAGCCATCCCTTGGGATTCGCTACCGCCCGTTTTTTTGCCACCGTCATCGCGAAGATACTTCTCCTCAAAAGTGAGCACACCACTGACAGAAATCGGCATTTCGATGACAGATGCCGTAATTTCATCATCATCTAGCACGGAGACATTAATTTCCAGAATCTCCTTGACGCATGGTTCGACGATCGCCTGACTATCATACCGAAAAGTATTTACCAAGCAAGCATTCAGCGTCGCTTCATCTTTGGCTACCCCAATCCCAATACTCGAACCCAAATTGCAGGGTTTGACAAATAGGGGAAATTGTTCCAATCCAGGCGTTGCGAAAATCTCTGCACGTACTGCGGCGAGACTTTTTTGAGCATCTTTGCGATCGATCGCCACCGCAGGTAATACAGGTATCCCCGCAGCTTTGAGCATCATTTTACACTGAAACTTGTTCATCCCCAGAGCCGCAGGCAAAACCCCACAACCAGTATAAGTTGCGTCTGCCATTTCCAACATCCCCTGAATGCAACCATCCTCCCCAAAGGTACCGTGAAAGGCGAGGAAATAGATATCGACGGGGCAGATCTCGTTGCGCCGAGAATTTTGGTAGGTAAGCCCCTTGCTTCCCGCGATCGGTAACAGCGCGACTTCTTGAGCTTCCGTGAGAGAATTGGGGAGCCGACGATAGAAATTTTTGGACAAGAGATTGTCGCCGACATACCAACGCCCAGTTTGAGCGATGTAGACGGGGATAATATTGTACTGAGTAACATCGATGACATTCATCAGTTGGAGTGCGGTGATGACAGAGATTTCATGCTCGACGGATCTACCACCGAATAATACTGCCAGGTTTTTCTTCTTCATTTCATCTGCCGATCGTGCCGAACAACATTTTACCAGAACGGTTTCATCGTTGCCGACAATTGGGATATTCTCCTTGCAAGCTGAGGATCATGGGGTAACGCAGAGTAGGAAGAGCGAAAGGAGAGCGCAGAGAGGGAGCTAGTTTGGGGTTATGTCTTCGTTCGCTAGGAATGGTTTAATTGCGGCGTATAATTCAGTGGGATATTCTTCATGCAATCCTAATGTACCAGGGATGGTAAAACTGGTGATACCGGATACCTCAGATAGAGCGAGCATTTCGGCTTTGGATTTGGGTGGGCTATTTTCGGCGAGGGCGATAATTACAGGTATACTGACGGACTGAAGATGTTCTATCGCTTCATCTCGATTAGTATAAGGATCTAGTCCCCCAGTTACAAATGCCCCCGCGCCAAATCTCGCACCTGGTTGTTGAGATAGTTCTTGTTTGCGAGTCAGTAACTCAGGTGTCAGCGTATTAATATCGGTGTAAACATGTCGCCGAAACATAAAACTCAAAAAGCCACGAGTCGTATTGAGCCGATATAAAAATTCACCCAAAATTTGCGTACGAATCATTTCTCGCACCCACTTCAACCAGGGTTTTTGCCCCCGCGCCATCGTCGGCAAAGGGCCGCGCCAAGTAGGAGCAACTAAGACCAATTTCGAGATAAGATCGGGTAGACTGGCTACTAGATCGATCGCATATCCCGCACTATGCCCAGCCGCAACAATCGTCACAGGCGAAGAAAACACCTCCCGCACAAAGTCCGCCAAAAACTGATGATACAAAGCAGGCGCGTAATCCAACCGCAACCGAGCCGAATCCCCAAACCCAGGAAAATCCACCGTCGTCACCTCAAACTCACCCCGTAACAGCGTCGCCAAACCCAACATCTCAGAGCGACTAGAAACCGTACTAAAAGCAGGCAAAAGCAAAATAGACTTACCTACACCACAAACCTCATAAACCACCCTCACAGACTCACCTTGCCAGCTCCACTCATATATCCGAGTAGAAGACTCCAAACTAATTAAATGAGTCATAGATCTAACCTCCGTGAACCTCAGTGAAACCTCAGTGCCCCTCTGTGTTAAAAAAGCACCAACCACGTATATACTAACCCACTCTCTGCGTTCTCCTTTCCCTCCTCCTACTCTGCGTTAGTCAGTTCAAAAATACTATAATATCCATACTCACCCTGGTAAAACCCTATGACATTCGTTGGATTGCACATGCACAGCGACTACAGCCTCCTCGACGGAGCTAGTCAGTTGCCAAATTTGGTCGATCGAGCGGTAGAATTGGGAATGCCAGCGATCGCACTTACAGATCATGGAGTCATGTATGGAGCGATCGAATTAATTAAAGTCTGTCGATCGAGAAATGTCAAGCCGATTATTGGCAACGAGATGTACGTCATCAATGGCGACTTTACCCAGCAAAAACGCTATCAAAAGTTCCACCAAGTCATCCTCGCCAAAAATACCCAGGGTTATAAGAACTTAGTCAAGCTTACCACAGTATCGCATCTCGAAGGCTTCCAAGGTCGAGGGATATTTGCCCGTCCTTGTATTAATAAAGAATATATCGAAAAATATAAAGAAGGTTTAATTGTTACTAGTGGTTGTTTGGGTGGAGAAGTACCCCAAGCAATTATGGCAGGTCGTCCAGATGCAGCCCGAAAGGTGGCAAGATGGTATCAGAATGTGTTTGGGGAAGACTATTATTTAGAACTCCAAGATCATGGTTCTAAAGAGGATCGGGTAGTTAATGTTGAGATTGTCAGAATTGCCCGCGAACTGAATATTAAATTGATTGCGACGAATGATTCTCACTTTGTTTCCTGCTTTGATGTGGAAGCTCATGACGCTCTATTATGTATCCAGACGGGACAACTAATTCGCGAAGATAAACGGATGCGTTATAGCGGTACCGAATATCTCAAGTCGAAGGAAGAAATGGCATGTCTATTTCGCGATCATTTATCCGATGAGGTGATTGCCGAAGCGATCGACAATACTCTAGAAGTTGCTGCTAAAATCAAATCCTATGATATTCTCGGCGAACCTAAAATACCAGACTTTCCCATTCCTGTCGGACATACTCCCGCTACCTTTGTCGAAGAGATTTCGAGAGAAGGATTGAAAGAACGGTTGAAAGTCAAAAACTATCTCGATATCAGTACCGAGTATCAGGAACGACTCGACTACGAGCTGAAAATGATCGAGCGGATGGGATTTTCGACATACTTTCTGGTTGTATGGGATTATATCAAATTTGCCCGCGATCGACTAATTCCCGTCGGCCCAGGTAGAGGATCCGCCGCAGGTTCTCTCGTGGCTTATGCCATGAAGATTACCAATATAGATCCCGTTCATCATTGTCTGCTATTCGAGCGATTTCTCAATCCCGAACGAAAATCGATGCCAGATATCGATACCGACTTTTGCATCGAGCGCAGAAGTGAAGTGATCGAATATGTCACCGAAAAATATGGCAAAGAGCGAGTCGCCCAAATTATCACCTTCAACCGGATGACTTCCAAAGCCGTACTCAAAGATGTGGCGCGAGTACTAAATATCCCTTATGGTGCGGCGAATGAACTTGGAAAATTGATTCCCGTCGTCCGGGGAAAACCAACGAAATTAAAGGTAATGATTTCTGATAAAACTCCCACCCCAGAGTTTAAAGAAGCTTATGAAAATGCCAGTTATGCAGATCCCGAAACAGGCGAACAAATCACTGCCAAACAGTGGATTGATATGGCGATGCGAATCGAAGGTACGAACAAAACTTTCGGAGTTCATGCCGCAGGTGTGGTAATTTCTGCCCAACCACTAGATGAGATCGTACCATTACAACGGAATAATGATGGGTCGGTAATCACCCAATATTATATGGAAGATTTAGACTCAATGGGTCTACTCAAAATGGACTTCCTCGGACTGAGAAATCTCACAATCATCCAAAATGCCATCGATCTGATCGAAGAAACAAAGGGTGTTAAAATTGACCCCGATGAGATTACCAATGAGGAGCGACAAACCTATAAAATATTAGGCAAAGGTTCGGTAAAGAAACGTCCGATGGATGTAGAACGAACTTATAAACGAATCGAAGCGGGAGATCTAGATGGTGTATTCCAACTAGAATCTTCAGGAATGCTCGACGTAGTAGAACAATTAAAACCATCGAGTATCGAAGATCTATCATCTATTTTAGCACTCTATCGTCCTGGGCCATTAGATGCGGGACTGATTCCAATTTTTATCAATCGCAAACATGGACGAGAAGCAGTAACCTACGATCATCCGCTCCTAGAACCAATTCTTAATGAGACTTACGGCACTCTATGCTTACCGAAAGGAACATTAATCGATCGACCTAATGGTACCACTACACCGATTGAAGATATTCGATCGAACGATCTGATTATAACCAGTAATGGACAGGAAAATCGATCGGCAAAAGTTGCCAAACAATGGCGCAGTGGCATCAAAGAAATACTCAAAATAACCTTGTCAAGCGGAACAGTTATTCATACCAGCAAACAACACCGCTTTCTGACTCCCGAAGGAGACTTACGCGCCGAAGAATTGAAACCAGCTCTCACTGGTATCAAAAATGCTCATATTCACGCCTCGGCGGTATATGAAAAGTGGGCTATTTCTCGCAATTGTCATCGACTCAACGAAAATGAAGCCTACCTAATTGGACTATTTATTGGCGATGGTAATTTAGTCTCCAGTACGCCGAATATTGCTTGTGGCGAAGAAGTGACAGCTAAATGGGTATCTCAACTAATCGCTCAGACTTGGGGCGGAGAAGCCAAGCATTACTTCCACACGAGAGCCTGGTATGCTTACTGTAAATTTAACACAGCACCCAATCCTACTCCATTCACACTATTTATGGATCGAATCTATGGTAGTCGAGGATGGAAAGTCAGATCTAAATTCAAGCATCTACCTACCAACATCTTAGATTATTGTGAGAGCGATCGAACAAATCTCTTACGAGGATTATGGGATGCTGACGGCTGTTACGCGCCTTATGTGGTTTATTACCGAAGTATCTCCCCACAGCTTTTACAAGATGTCGGATTATTATTAAGTAGTCTAAAAATTGCCTATTCAATTTCTGACAATTATGTTTATATTATCGACAGAACCAGGTTCAAGCAAATCGTCGGTAAATCTATCTTACCCTGCAAACAGGATGTAGGCATGGTTGATAACTATATGCCGATCTTAGCCAAAGAATTTGCCGAACTACTATCTCCAGCAATTGCAATCACCGATAGTTTCACCAGGAAAGCTGCTAAAAAAGCTCTAGAAGCATCGACTTTATTCAAGCCGACTGATTCAGTTTATAAGGATAAATTAATCGACTGGGGTATTTTCTACGATCGAATATACACAAAGACTTACTTACAAGATGCTAGACCTGTTTATGTAATTAATGTTGAATTTGACGGAGACGCTGAATGTTTCGATCTGGAAATGGAAGACCAATCTTCTCCTTATTTTCTCGCTCATGGAATCGTAGTTCATAATTGCTACCAAGAGCAAATTATGCGAATGGCTCAAGATTTAGCTGGCTATTCTTTAGGGCAAGCTGACTTGCTCCGAAGAGCAATGGGTAAGAAGAAAGCTGACGAAATGCAAAAACAACGGCAAACATTTTTAGACGGTTCTGCTAAAAATGGAATTACCGTAGAAATTGCCAGTAAGTTATTCGATCAAATGGTTTTATTCGCAGAGTATTGTTTTAATAAAAGCCATTCTACTGCATATGCCTACGTCACTTATCAAACAGCATTTCTCAAAGCCAACTATCCAGCCGAATATATGTCCGCCCTATTGACGGCAAATAGTGGCGACCAAGATAAGATTACTCGATACTTGAACAACTGCGAACAAACATTAAATATCAAAGTAGAACCGCCAGATATTAATCGATCGAATGTAAAATTCCGGCCAATTGTTAGTGCCGAACATCCCAGCAAGCTCAATATTCTATTTGGTTTATCCGCTATCAAAAATGTTGGCGAAGGAGCAATCGATAATATTCTCGCCGCACGTTTAGAAGGTGGTAACTTTACATCCCTTGCCGATCTCTGTCAGCGAGTTAATCTTCAATCTGTCAATAAACGGGCATTAGAATGTTTGATTCAATGCGGTACATTTGATAATATCGATCGCAACCGCAAACAACTAATCAACGACCTCGAAGTCATTATACCTTGGTCTCAACGTCGCGCCAAAGAAAAAGCGATCGGTCAAGGAAATCTATTCGATTTATTAGGCGACTCCAAACCAGAAGCAGGCGGATTTGAAGCCGTGCCCAAATCTAAATTAGTCGATGATTTCCCCTCCCAGGAACGACTACAATTCGAGCTAGAACTTCTAGGCGTATATGTGTCAGATCACCCCCTCAAAGAGGCGGAAAAGATTGCTAAGTGGCAAAAAATCACCTGCGTTCGATTGGGTGAAATCGAGAAACCCACCAAAGAAGTTACCGTAGTTGTGCTGCTAACAGAAGTAAAAGTAGTTCAAACGAAAAAAGATAACAAATCAATGGCAATCCTCAAATTAACCGATATTGCTGGCGGTAAAATGGAAGGAGTAATCTTCCCCGAAGCCTATGAAAAAGTCAAAGATTTACTCTTCCCCAATGCTCCAGCAATATTAGTCGGCAAAGTTAATCGCAAAGATGAAGAACTACAACTAATCGTCAACGAAGCGATCGCGATCGATCCCAACTCTAAATATACAGAAGGATCCATCGAAATTGAATCGGAATATCTAGTATTAATTGAATTGCCCCTCAACATGGCTAACGACGAAATAAAAATCCAAGAACTAAAGACAATCCTCGGTGAATACTCTGGCGATACATCAGCCATCAAAACACCCGTATATGCGATCGTCCGTGGCGAACATGACTATCAATTAGTCCGCTTTGGTAAACAATTCTGGATTCAAGATCCCACTATGCTCGCAGACAGAATGGAATTACGCGGCTTCCATTTTGAGGTAAAAACTCTAGAATCAAACACTGATAAGATTGAATAAATAAATAGTTCGATTACTGTCAATCGAACTTTTTAAAAACTAATTCTAATCATCAACCATCAGGATAACATAATGTCTGAAGAACGTTTCGATCGCCTTGAATCTCAGCTTACCCAAGTCATTCAAGGCATGACGATAATGCAACAGGGTATGACAGTCATGCAGCACGACATCACTGGTATGCAGCAGAGTATCACAGAGATGAAAGGTGATATTACTAGAATCGAGCAGACTATGGCTACAAAGCAAGATTTAGCCAATCTCGAACAAGCTTTGCGAAATCGAATCGATAGTGTCGATGGCACATTGACTATCGCTATCCGCGAGGGATTCAACCGTCTCCATGAGGAAGTAACGGATCTGAATCTCGATTTAGCACTAGAAGAGCAAAAGACAGAAGAAATCGAGACAAAAATAGAGTCTAATGCTCGGAAAATTCGCCGATTGAATCAACGTTTATTTCGCCTAGAAGGAGGATCAGATCGAATTTAACCTGTGCGAAGTAGCCATCGGATTGAACAAACGAATCGATCGTTATAAATATTTACAGAGTTCAATCTTCCTGTGCGTGACACGATAACCACCCTCAATTCCCTTGAGAGCCTTACAATCTTGTTGGATTGGTTCCGTACCTAATAAGAGAATTTTAGCTACAACTTGTTTGTATTGCTTTGGTTGTAAATCTTGCAGATCTTTAGCAACCGATTTACTAATTAACAGCAGATATTGTTCAGTCATCTATAGATCGCATTGCTAACAACTCTACAGCAGTCATAAACCCAGTACTTTCCGCCATCGCTTGTTTTAATTGTGCCGTAGCAATGGCATCTTCTAAGGCTTCTAGTTTGGCTAAATCCTCATAACTAACGATCGCTGCGACGAGTTTACCATGACGCTCGTTCGCGTAGCGTCGGCTCTGCCGAATCGCAATTCGTTCTTGATGATGAGCACGATTACCTAACGGTAGACTGCGCCAACGATTAAGTCAAAAAAGTTTTTCCGTCCATCGGTGGCGTTGAATGTTGACATTATTATAACTCCCACAAAGTATGAAACGTACATAATGTACGTTTCTATTCTGACCGATCTATTTAGGTACTGTCAAGTGGTTGGGTTAGCTTCTCGCCAAGCAAATCGATCTTCAAGTCGATCTCTATCGATCGACTTCATCTAAATGCTCGGCTACTGTATGATAAAGATCGAAGATATGTCGATCGAGCAGTTCATAAAATACATGACGACCCTGTTTTCGATGCTTGACTAATCGCAGTGCTCGAAGTAATTTTAGTTGATGAGATACTGCCGAATCACTCATTGATAAAGCAATTGCCAAATCTCCCACACAAAGCTCGGCATTTGCTAATAGAGAGAGCATCCGCAATCGATTTGGATCTGCGAGTAAGCCAAAAAAATCTGCCATCCGCTGCGCTTTGTCAGGATCTAGCGCAGGTGGATAAGCATTATTTGGATGTAAGTGGCGATCTTCACATGTTGGTGTTTCTCGCTCATTTACATCATCTACATTTACATCAGTCATTTAATTTTTGAGAGCTTCTAAGCGGCGTTGCAATCACAGCCTGTATGACCGCAGCCTTTTCCATCTGGATGACCGTTGGCGCAAGCTTCGCTACAATAGGTTTTGCCATCTTTGACAATTGTAGCTGCTGGAGCGACGACACATGAGCAAGTGCCACAGGCACATTTTGTTTGAGTTGCAGTAGTCATATTCAGTACCTTGGTTAGTTACTCCTATAAGATAACACATGAACAGATGTTCAGATATAAATATTTTGGTATTTTCGGGAAGATCGTCGAAATAGGTCAGTCTGTGTCATAATTTAGCATGTAACGATAATCATTCTCATAACTGACCTTTCATGCTAGAGATTCAGGAATTAGCCGTTAATTACCGTGGAGCGCGTGTTTTAGACCAAATTGGGTTTGAGCTGAAACAAGGGGAATTGGTAGGACTAATTGGGCCGAATGGAGCGGGTAAGAGCACTTTACTCAAAGCCATGCTCGGACTAATTCCGACAGCGAAAGGGACTGTAAAATACGCCGCTGGCAACCTATCGCAGAACTTGCAACAGGTGGCTTACGTGCCTCAAAGATCTCAGGTGGATTGGGATTACCCGATTACGGTGTGGAATGTGGTGATGATGGGGCGTACAAAGCAACTGGGATGGTTTCGCAATCCAGGTAAAGCTACAAAAGCGATCGTCAGTGAAGCACTCGATCGCGTCGGGATGTTGCATCTCAAAAATCGGCGGATTGGCGAACTCTCTGGGGGGCAACAACAACGGGTATTTTTGGCTCGTGCTCTCGCTCAACAAGCAGATTTATTCTTATTTGACGAACCATTTACGGGAGTGGACAAAAAAACCGAAGCAGTATTAATCGAGATTTTTAGTGAATTGAGTGCAGCAGGTAAGATTCTGCTCATCAGTACCCATGAATGGGGACATTTGCTCGATAGACTAGATCGAATCTTGCTCCTGAATCAATGCTTAATTGCCGATGGCACCCCCCAATCGGTGATGACTGCGGAAAACCTTCAACAAGCTTATGGGGTACCTTTATATCGCCGTCCGCAGCAGGATATGGCGGTAGATTTATTTTGTTAGTTATGTTGGGTAATATAACCACCAAAATATCCGAAGATTTCTAGACAATGCAGCAGTTATTAGAATTACTAATTCTTCAGTGGAGGGTACCCACAAGGGGCACCCCTACAGGTTAATTGTGTAGGGTGAATTTTGTCTCTAACAATTAATCCATCAGTCCCCCAGTATCCCAGTATCCCAGTCTCCATGCTAAATCTTCTCGTCGATCCTTGGAATTATGAATTTATGCGGCGGGCGATCGCAGTCGGTATACTGGTGGGGATATTATGTCCGATCGTCGGTAGTTATTTGATCGTACAGCGGATGGCATTACTGGGTGATGTGATTGCTCATGCTGTTTTGCCGGGATTGTCGCTCTCGTTTTTTTTGGGAGTTGATATTATGTTGGGTGCGTTTGTATCAGGACTTTTGGGTGCGGGGACGATATCATTAATTCGATCGCAAGCACATGTCAAAGTCGATGCGGCGATGGCGTTGACGTTTTCGAGTTTCTTTGCGTTGGGAGTATTGCTGATTAGTACTCTGAAGAATAATGTGGATTTGGATAGTTTCCTGTTTGGGGATATTTTGGGGGTAACAGGGACAGATATTTCTCGAACTGCGATCGTTTCGCTCGTCATTTTAGCTGCGGTATGGTTGTTTTATAAGGAGTTATTATTTTATACTTTCGATCGCACTGGTGCTGAGGCGATGGGATTGCCTGTCAATGCGATTCATTTAGGATTTATGGCGGCGATTACCTTGACGATTATTGCCAGTATGCAGGCGGTGGGGGTAATATTAGTTATTGCGATGTTGGTTGGGCCTGCTTTGACTGCTTATTTGTTGGTAAAAGAGTTGCATCAGATGATGTTGTTGGGGGCGTTAATTGGCTCGTTTTCTAGTATCAGTGGAGTGTATATTAGTTTCTATGCCAAAAATGTATCATCTGGGCCTGCGATCGTCCTAGTTTCTTCGAGTTTATTTGTGTTGGCATTATTATTTACTCGTCTGAGAGAGAAGGTTCAAATGGGTAAAAAGCGCAGTTCAAATTGATTCATAATTTTAAGATATTGGATTATTTTTAGTGTATGGTAGGGCATCTACAGAATTTGGCCATTTGAGGAAGTAGAAAAGTATTGGTAGTGCAAAAGCAATATTTAGTAAACCTTGCCAGAGACATTCTATAGTTATCTTTGTTGAGTCTTGAATAGGTAAGTTCATTCTAATAATACTAGAAATTATCCAAATCGTGTTGTTCATGACATGACATGATATGAAATAGGTACTAGTAAGGAGGGAATTTTAATGTAAAGAAGAGCAACAAAAATGAACTGAACTCCGATACCAATCGAATAAATATTAGCGTGAGCTAATCCAAACAGAGCTGAAGATATCAATATACCTGCCGTAATTCCTAATTTCATGGAAAAACGATGTAAAAACACCCCTCTAAAAATAAACTCCTCTAATAGTGGTGCTAAGACTAATCCACTAAAAATTCTTGACATGTAAAATATGATTTCAACAGCCAACGTTCCCCTTTCATGATTGAATTTTTGACTTAAATTCTTCAGTAATGAATCAGTTAGAATAGGATCGACAAGATGTGAGAAGAAAATAGTTAAATGATTGATACCATTACCTAATGTGTAAATACCATAAAATATAATTATTAGCAGTTGCCACGGAATATTTATAAACGAGACATTTCCAATCAAATACTTTATATTTACATCATTTTTTTGCAATCTGCGAGAAATAAGTAAACACATTGCAATTACTAAAGCTATTTCTATGCAACCACTTACAACAGGAGGCTTCATTAAAACCTCACATTTTTTACCAGTAAGGAAAGAAATGATTCCTAAAGGAACAGCTAAACTAATGATTATCATTAGATAGTCAACGGTGATATATCTTAACTTGAATTTCAAAAAAGCTTTAGATCCTGGTATTTGTTGCTCTAATTGAGGCACAGCAAATATTTTCTTCACTTATTTTAGGTGTAAACATCAATAATATTATGATGCCCATAAACATGAAGATAGCAACACTATAGCGATCAAATCTATGAATTAACGGTAAACTTTATTCTTTATCATTTACTGTTATCCTTGATCATTTATTCCCTACCAATTCCGCCGCGAGATGAATTGCTGCTAACATACTGCGAGGATCGGCGATACCTTTTCCGGCGATGTCGAATGCCGTACCGTGATCTGGAGAAGTCCGCACGAAGGGTAAACCGATGGTAGTATTGATGGCTCGATCGAATGCCATCAACTTGACTGGAATCAATCCTTGATCGTGATATAGAGCCAAATAAGCATCAGCAGCTTCAGGCTGAGGATGGGTACCAAACCAGGCTTGCCCAGGTTTCACCCACATTGTATCTGGCGGCAAAAATCCGAGCAATCGATACTCAGGATAAACCTCCCGCTGCGACTCCAACCAACCATTCATCCAATCCACTTCTTCTCGCCCTAATTGTCCCCCTTCACCACTGTGGGGATTTAATCCAGCGATCGCAATCGTACCAGATTGCAGTCCAAAATCCGATCGCAGACACTCAACCAATAACCTCAACTTCAGACTGAGTAATTCCGGCGTGAGTGCGCGGGGTACTTCCGCCAAAGGAATATGTGTCGTCGCCAGAAGTGCCCGCAAAGTCCAATCGGTATGAGGAGAACGAGCGACAAATAACATCCCAAAGCGGTCTATATTCGCCTTGAACGCCAGCAATTCAGTTTGCCCAGCCCATTTATGTCCCGCAACCAACCAAGCCGATTTAGAGATAGGTGCAGTGACGATCGCATCAAACTCACCTGCTAAAGTAAGATCGATCGCTAGATCCAGATAAGCAAAACCTGCCGCACCACTAGCAGCATTCCCCACACCTATTTTCACCCCACCGCAAATCTCCGCAGACAGCGGCACATCAATAATATTCAATCCACCGATATCCACCAGATCGATCGTCGAATCCAACCGCTGATAATAACTCGTTAATAATTCGAGATTGCCAATGACAGTCAAATTATAGCCATCTAGATCCCCCGCACCCAAAGCCTTGAGTACAACCTCCGTACCAATCCCCGCCGGATCTCCCAAAGTAATAACCAATCTAGGCTTGCTCATAATTCAACCTGAAAATCCTTCAGAACCTCCTACCATCATGACATACCCCTGTTGAGGCACCCCTGTTAAGGTGAGCATCTGTATAGCTGATTTCGCCATCCCACAAACCAACAAAGCGGTCGGTTTCATCAAACCAACCGTCTCAAACAACCTATGCTTTGAGGGGGGGTTTGGGGGGGGGACACTCCCCCACCCAATGGGGGGTCTGGGGGTCAGAACCCCCAGACTCCTTTGTTCTGTTCTCACTAGCAACCATCCCAACCCACAAGTATTTGTCATTTACCGCCCCGCTTAGTACAAATATTCACCTTAACAAGACTCCCAACCCCCAACCCCCTATCCTCTGATAAAATAAACTATTGAGCATAACTAAGGAGTATTTCAGACATGGGCGGCGAAATTTTTACAGCAGCAATCTTATCATCCAGCTTGATTCTAGTCGGTTTGAGCCTAGGCTTCCTATTTCTCAAAATTCAAGGCCCAGAAGAAGAATAGACAGCAGCGGGGTGTTGGGTATCCGAGTTTAGCTCCAACTACCCGATCCCCAATCTGAAGAGAGTGTAAATTTTTGTTAAAAAAGCTGAGAGTTTTCTGGTAAGATTCAAAATAGAGAGATTTAATAATTTTTAACTATTCTTTATAAATGACACTATTGATTGTTGGTGCCACAGGTACCTTAGGCAGACAGATTGCCAAACGCGCACTGGATGAGGGTCATCAAGTTCGCTGCTTGGTTAGAAGCGCACGAAAAGCGGCATTTCTCAAGGAGTGGGGAGCTGAATTGGTTATCGGGAATATCTGTAAACCCGAAACATTGGCACCAGCATTCGTAGGTATTACCCAGGTGATTGATGCGGCGACTACCAGAGCGACTGAGCCGCTCAGTATCAAGCGGGTGGATTGGGAAGGCAAGGTAGCATTGATCCAAGCAGCAATTGCGGCTAAGGTCGATCGATATGTCTTTTTCTCGATTCTAAATGCCCAGAGTTATCCCAACGTGCCCTTGATGGAAATCAAGCACTGCACGGAGCTATTCTTGAAAGAGTCGGGGCTGAATTATACCATCCTACAGACTGGTGGCTTCATGCAAGGCTTGATCGGTCAATATGCCGTACCCATCTTGGAAGGACAACCAGTCTGGCTCACAGGTGACTCTTCACCGATTGCCTATATGGATACTCAGGATGTGGCAAAATTTGCCGTGCGTGCTTTGGCGGTGCCAGAGACTAGCAATCGGAGCTTTCCGATCGTTGGTAGTCGCGCATGGACTGGGAAAGAGATTATTAGTTTCTGCGAACGACAGTCAGACAAAGATGCTAAAGTCACTAATATTCCGATCGGTCTGATTCGGGCACTCCGACAAACATTGCGGTGCTTTGAGTGGAGTTGGAACGTAGCTGACAGGTTAGCTTTTACCGAAGTACTCGCAACGGGCAAACCTCTAAATGCTGATATGATCGAAGTATATCAGGTATTTGGGATCGACCCCAAAGAAGTTGGTACCTTAGAAGCCTATCTCCAAGAGTATTTTAGCCGCATCATGCGGAAACTCAAAGAATTGGACTACGAGAAAAACAAGCAACGGGAAGCCGCAGCCGCCAAACAGAAAAAAAAGAAAGCTTTTTACTAAATCAATTCGATCGAACCGAGTCAAGATCGCCGCAGTCAGAATCGATATGCGATAATGTTGGCGGGATGGTCTTTGAGTTGGGTCGATCGATCGCTCCAAACCTTGCCGAATTTTGCACATGTCATCTAGATATGGCTAAAATATCTGCGCCTGAAAATTTGAAGTAGGACTGTATCTGTGCCAAAAATAGGCATCATCTATAACGAAGGTAAACCTGTAGCCTGTCGGATTGCCGAAGAAATTAGGCTCAAACTGACGGGGTTGGGCTGTGAAGTATGTTTAGCCGCCGCGAAAGGCGGTATTTTGGGCTACTCTCAACCCGATGTCCCGATTCAGCTTACGCCGATCGAATCTCTGTGTCCACCTGGATTTGACAGTACCATGAGTTTTGGGATCGTCCTCGGCGGTGACGGCACAGTTTTGGCTGCCTTTCGTCAAGTTGCCCCCGCCGGAATCCCCCTGTTGACCGTCAATACCGGACACATGGGGTTTTTGACCGAAACTTATATCAATCAACTCCCAGAGGCGATCGAGCAAGTAATCCGAGGTGATTATCACGTTGAAGAAAGGGCAATGTTGAAGATCGAAGTCTGGCAAAGAGAAAAACTCCTCTGGGAAGCTCTATGTCTCAACGAACTAGTCATCCATCGCGAACCGCTCACCAGTATGTGTCACTTTGAAGTGACCGTCGGCAGGCATTCCCCCGTCGATATTGCCGCCGATGGGGTGATCCTATCTACCCCCACGGGTTCTACCGCCTATTCCCTCAGTGCTGGTGGCCCAGTTGTAGCTCCTGGAGTAGATGCACTCCAACTAGTGCCCATTTGTCCCCATTCTCTCGCCTCTCGCGCTCTAGTCTTCTCCGACACCGAACCCGTCAAGATCGAGTCTGCCAATCCCAACCGACTAGTAATGGTCGTTGATGGGAATGGGGGTTGTTATATTCTCCCAGAATTTAGCGTTCGCATTGAGCGATCGCCACATTCAGCCAAATTCATTCGTCTTCAGCGTCCAGAATACTTCAAAATTCTACGGGAAAAACTCGGCTGGGGACTACCGCACATCGCCAAACCAACATCGGTAGAGTTACCCTGATGAGGGGTGAGGGAGAGGGGGAGAGGGGGAGAGGGGGAGATTGGGGGAAAATTTACCTGACGCTCCTAGCACCCTAGCACCCTACCACCCTACCAGCCTACCACCCTACCACCCTACCAGCCTACCACCCCTCATCCCTGACCCCTGACCCCTCACCTCTGGTAAATTATGGTTGAGAATAATTCGATTCTGCTAGTAGAAAACGAAATAATATTAGCCGAGAAAATCGGTAGCGATCTGGCTAAGGCTGGCTACCAGACATCGATCGCCCACGATGCCAAAGCCGGATTAGAACAAGCCAAAAGATGCTCGCCAGCACTGGTGGCGATCGATCGATCTCTAGTCGGAGACTCCGCTCTGACACTCGTTACCCAACTGCGCGAAATCGGTTGTGTCGCCCCAATTTTACTATTGATGTCACAGGATACCGTCGCCGATCGAGTCGCCTGTCTCCAATCTGGAGCCGATGATTACTTTCTCAAACCATATCATGCCCCCGATTTTTTGCACACGATCGGTCTGTATCTCCATACCGAAGTCACTGGCGGCGAACAATTGCGCTTCGGCGATCTCGTATTAGATTTAGTCACCCGCCGCATCTTTCGGGGCGAAACTGCGATCGAATTGACCGTCAAAGAATTTGAACTACTTCGCTATCTGATGTCTCATCCAGAAATCGAACTCACCCGCGAACAAATCCTCGAAAATGTCTGGGGATACGACTTCCTCGGCGAATCCAACGTCATCGAAGTCTACGTTCGCTACCTCCGCCTCAAATTAGAAAAAGAAGGCGGTAAACGCCTAATCCAAACCGTTCGCGGCGTAGGCTATGTTCTACGCGACTAGGGGTTGAGGGGTCAGGAGTCAGGGGAATAGGAAAATCTCATACTCTCCCACCCTCCTACCCTCCCACGGCTGACCCCTCTCCCCTGTAAAAATTGCAGCAAATTATGAAACTTGTGCTACATGGGGTGTTTAACTGGGGATAAGTACGCTATTATATTTTCGTAGTGTCAACAACAATCTTTTCTAACACTTTTATGTCTATTAAATTAACTGCAACTAGAACCACCGCCTTAGTCGCTACACTATGTCTCATGGCATCCTTGACCATGACTAGTTGTGGCAAGAAAGAAGAACCTAAAACTGAAAATCCTGTATCCTCTACTGCTGGTGCAGTTGGTGGTGCGGCAACTGGTGCTGCTAATGCCGTTGGTGGTGCGGTAGCTTCCGTTGGTGCAGCTCTCAATCCTGCCGATCTCAAAGCTGTAACTCCTGCAAAAGCGGCTCTAACAATGGCAAATAGTGCTATTGCCAAAGGCGACATGAAAACAGCTAAAACTCAGTTTGACAAATTCAGTGGCATGTGGGCGACTGTAGAACCTATGGTCAAAATGGCTGCTGGTGACAAATACGCACCAATCGAATCTGGATTGGAAATGGTCAAAACTGCCATGGGTGCAGCAAAGCCTGATAAAGTAGAAGCTGGTAAAGGGATGAAAATGGCCCTTGACGGTCTTAACGCTGTAATGGCCAAGAAATAAGCACCGCTAATTTCTGGTTGACCTTCAGGATACCCAATTTTGCTTGCTCACACACCCTGCAAAGGGGTCAAAACTGAAGTTAAGTCAAACCTGTGCCAATTTTTAGATGGATTCATTTAACCCCGATCGAGTTGAAGATGTTATAGTAGTACTAACCTCTAGGTGCCGAAAGGATGTACAATGGCTGCGACTAATGGATCCAAAGCTCAGACGATCGTCCGTCCGCTGCAATATCGTGACATAGACGCGATCGCGAGCTTATCACAACAAGCAGCCATCAACGATCCCACTATGCAGCCCCAACTGGAGCAGCTAGTGAAGGAAATGACTCGGTGGTATGCCCCACTGAGATTTCAAAATATTGTCCCCACGCCAAGTTTAGTCGATCGATATTTGCTCGTGGCTGAATGCGAACAGCAGGTACGCGGCATCGTTCGAGTATCCCCATTCAATCGCACCCGCAGTACATGGCGGGTAGAATGGGTATCAGTCGATCGCCAGCAAGCCCAAACCTCCGAGCAAATCACCGTCAAAAGCGATCTCGGTTCCCAATTATTGCGTTATTGCTTCGAGCACATTGTCGAAGCCAGTACTTGGGTGCTGGAAGTAGATGTCAATGACAGCTCGGCACTCGCCCTATATCGACAAAACGGCTTCCAACCGCTAGCTCACCTCACCCACTGGGAACTCAGCCCCGAATTGCTCCAAGAATTGGCACTCAGAGAGCCAGATCTACCGAACTTATTGCCTGTCAGAAATACAGATGCCCAACTCATCTACCAACTAGATACAGTAGCGATGCCCCCCTTGTTGCGTCAAGTATTCGACAGACAGATTCACGATTTCCGTAATAACCTCGTGCAAACTATGGTCGGAAAAGTCCGCGAATGGCTCCAACAAACCCAGTCGATCGGTAATTATGTATTTGAGACTCAACGGAAAGCCGCGATCGGTTATTATCGATTATCGGTCAATTATGGCACAGGCTTGACAGCTAACACCCTCGAAAAACCCCATCAAGCCGAACTCACCGTTCATCCCGCCTACACCTGGCTCTATCCCGAACTAATGGCTCAACTAGCCAGATCGTGCCAGTACCTGCCCTCACAGCCCTTACAGCTAGTCTCAGCGGACTATCAACCGGAGCGGGAAGAGTACTTTCAACAAATCGGTGCTCAAAGAGTCAAGCACAGTCTCCTGATGTCGCGCTCAGTTTGGCATAAATTGCGCGAAGCCAGACACCTCTCTCTGGAAAATCTCCAACTTTCCGAAATGCTCCAAAGTCTCCAACCATCTCGTCAACCCATCCCCAATCGCATCGATAAAAGCGATTCAGACGATCTGAGTTGATTCAACCGTTGGTGGTTGAGCGGAGCCGAAACCACCAACGGTTGAATCACTTTTGGATGTGGTTTTCCCCTGACGGAGAGGCTCTGCTCAACCCTCGGTGGTTGAGCGGAGCCTTGCCTTTGGCAATAACCTGTATTATTTACCGCTTGAGCTTTTTTTGAATTTTTTGGAAAACTTTTGACATTCTTAATTGCAAAACGCGCCGATCGTTTAGATCGGCAATATCAGAAGTAGCGTGACTAGTGCGATCGAAGAAATGATTTAGTTCAGTTAGAATTACTCTCAGTCGATCGAGAATATTCTGAGTTCTATATTCCCCGACTAGAGATTCTAAATCCTTAACTGGGGTGTGAGATTTCACTACGCTCAAAATGCGATCGACATCATAAGCTGTACTAAATCCAGCAATTTTATGACAGTTAAATCCTGGATCCAAATAATCCGATAACCCATGATTGACACTGGAAAACACCTGACAGCCAGAAGCGATCGCCTCTAAAGGCTGCAATCCAAACCCCTCTGTTACGCCCTGAGTTGCCCAATATTCAGCAGATTCATATAAGTAAACCCGCGATCGATTGAACATATCCGCCAAACTATCTACAAAGCCATCGATAATCGTGACTTGACAACGGGGTTGTAAAGCTGGAATTAATTGATTTAACAAATAGTTAGAAGATTTACGAGCATGAACTAAAACATCGATCGTTCTTGGCTGGTGTCGATCGACAAATTCATCCGAAATTTGATTGGGCAAATAGTATAATAACGAGTGAGGCGATCTTTGTCCCCAATAGCCCAATGTATTGCGACTGACAGTGACGATCGGAATTTGTGCAGGTAGCCGAAAGCCATACTCGGCACTATGAGCATGGTAAATCGTCGGATAACCTTCGAGCCGACTAACAAGTTTTGGCACATCAAAACCCCAGCTCACCACAAAGACGATCTTCTCCGCTGGGGGATTTTTCAACAAATCGTCCAAAAAAGCTAGATTTGGCTCTCGTTGGCGATAAGTGACTATTTCAGCCTGACAAACTTGTCTGACTAGCTCAATGATTTTCAGTTCAGCAAATAAGCCTCCACAGTGAAACTTTTTGGTAGTTCCTGGCAAGAGAAATAGGAGTTTTCGCATAAAGTTTGGAGAGACGAAGGGAGGTTTTGCCTACGGTTTAGAATAAACTACTATCGATCGCAGTGTCTATTAAAATAGATACTATAGCAGGGGTCAGGGGTCAGTTTGAGAAAGCTGATGCAATAATGGTTTGTTGGCGTAGCCTCCGCCTTGCGGAAGCACTTACATCTGTCTCAACCGCCCTGGCGACTGCTATAGTTTGGATTCGATCGACAACCTTTGCCTTACCGCCCCTCGTTCGGTGATAAAATAGAAACTAACTCCAGATCCAAGACTTGTTCAAGAACCCTTCGGATCTGCGCCCCTCACCCCTGACCCCCCACCCCTGATATGATCGTTGCACTAGTGTATTTAATTTTGAGTGGGGCTTACCTGTTGGTAATTCCTGGAGCATTGTATTTGTATCTCCAAAAGCGATGGTATGTAGCTAGTTCGATCGAACGTGGCTTTATGTACTTTCTAGTATTCTTCTTCTTTCCTGGCATGTTATTATTATCGCCATTCCTCAATTTTCGCCCCAAACGTCGGGAAATAGAGGCTTAGATCCCTAATGCGGAGAATCGATATATTTGTTATCGGCTTCATCATCTTTGCAGTGGGTGGTGCTGGTTATTTGGGCTTAAAGTTTGCTGGGGTAGATGATATCAATGCTGGAATTTGGAGCCAACTGTTGCTCGTCGGCATCATTCTAGCGTGGTTGTCTACCTATATATTTCGGGTATCCACCAAACAGATGACTTATACCCAACAAATCAAAGACTATGAAGAAGCCGTAATCCAAAAACGTTACGAAGAACTCACCCCCGAACAATTAGCCACATTAGAAGCCGAAATCGCCGCCGAAAAAGCTACTCAAGATAATACCTAGATTCGTTTCCCTATCCCCTATCCCCTATCCCCTATCCCCCATACCCTATCCCCTACCCCCTATCCCCTATCCCCCATACCCTATCCCCTACCCCCTATCCCCTATCCCCTATCCCCTATCCCCTATCCCCTATGCTCTCTGTCTCTAGTTGTTTTCAGTCTTTACGCGATCGTCATCGGTGTGCTTTAATTCCATTTATTACCGCTGGCGATCCTGATTTGGCGACTACAGCAAAGGCTCTCAAGACTTTGGATGCGGCGGGCGCAGATCTGATTGAGTTGGGTGTTCCCTATTCCGATCCTTTGGCTGATGGGCCTGTAATTCAGGCAGCAGCTACCCGTGCGTTAGCCTGTGGTGTAAAATTGGATGATGTGATAAATATGGTGGCTGAGGTAAGTCCTCAGATTAAAGCACCGATTATTTTATTTACCTATTACAATCCGATCCTAAATAAGGGTGTGCGAAATTTCCTGACTCAGATTGCCGCCGCTGGAGTCAAAGGTTTAGTAGTGCCAGATCTGCCCCTAGAGGAGGCTGAGGAGCTGCTAGTACCTGCGGCGGAGATTGGAATCGAGGTAATCTTATTAGTCGCACCCACTAGCTCTCAGGAGCGAATTACGGCCATTGCCGCTAAGTCTCAGGGCTTTATTTATCTAGTTAGTGTTACGGGTGTTACTGGAGTCCGATCGGGTGGTTTGGATGAGCGGGTGAAGGGGATTCTCGCCAATATTCGCAGTATAACTGATAAACCGATCGCCATCGGCTTTGGGATATCTGCTCCAGAACATGCCAAACAGGTACAAGCATGGGGCGCAGATGGGGTAATCGTGGGGAGTGCGATGGTAAAACGGTTAGCTGAAGGAACGCCTAATGAGGGGATTGACGCGATCGAACAATTCTGTCAGAGTTTGAGAGTAGCAATAGATTAGATTAGCAACTCGACTTCTTTGTGAGGTCGGGGTGGAGGTTGTTTTTAAAACAGCGTCTAATTTCTATTCTAACACATGCACGTAAATGTGCGGGAAATATTTAAAATGTCTCAATCTATCTCGATCGCCGTAGATTGAGAAGATCGACTTCAACCATCTTTACCCACCCACAAGCAAATCCCCTCCCAGGCGTTGCCCTGAGCCTGTCGAAGGGAGGGGTGCCCGATAGGGCGGGGCGTTGCACTGAGCGATGTCGAAGTGTGGGTAAACCTCCGCTACCCTACTCCTAACAACTCCCTGAAATCTATTCATTCGACACTGGGAGGATTTAGTCATGGTGGGTACCCACCCCGCCCTGAAGGGCACACTTCGACTACGCTCAGTGCAACGCCCCTCCTTGGAGGGGATTTGCACGCACGGGTTATTTGTGGGGTGAGTCTTGAGCGTAGCAAGCTATCCGACTCGTATCGATAGTCATAATTCTTCTCCCTCTAGATAATTTAAGAATAGACAAAAATATTAAGTCAGAAATATGGTTGCGGGAAGATTAAATCGATCGCTTAATTTCTCGGCATGGGTTCGATCGATCGAGCGTTTCCCCTCTATTATCTCGGTGGCAATATCGCTAGAACCAAATACGCCAATTAAATCGACTGGTTGAAGCTGATTAGCTCCCATCAAATGGAGCAATCGGCTGTGAGGTGTCGATAAGTTTGGAGATGGATAATGTTCGGATTCAAATTTCTCTACTAATATAACAAATAAATCGAGTAGTCGCGTCTCTTCTAAACTAGTCGCCTGTTTATTCATCAATAATTCGACGATCGCTAATACCCGTTGATATTCTGATTCAGTTTCGTTGGCGGAGCCTCTCCCCTGGAGAATCGGCATGTTATGATAAATCCTCATTATTCTAATCGCCAACGGTTTATTTGTGGGGGATCGATCGCACCAACCGTAGGGGTGGGTTTATGCTAGTCAATCTGCCTAAATTCTAGAAGTTGTGAACAAAACCCACCCTTCTCTAGGGATGTGGAATGCGATCGAGATTGGTTGAATTTAGTCATGGTGGGTACCCACACTTCGACATCGCTCAGTGCAACGCCCTGCCCTGAAGGGCACCCCTCCCAGGAGGGGATTTGCACGCGACATTTGTTATTGGGGTGGTGAAATATTGGTGAGTCGGCTAAGTCTTCGGCGAACCTACCAACCTAACCGACTCGGTTTTATACTCGGATGCCAGTTACCTGCATCACAGATGCGAGGTTTGGACTCCCAATCGTACTCTCTCTAGATTCCCACCTAGAAACTCTGACACTTAGGAGTGCTCGGCTGCACACCCACAACCCGAAAACCGATATTGTTGTTGCGATTCGACGCAGCATTATAGTTGCGGTTGGCAGCACGGCAATTCTGGGCATTATTGTTCCAAGAGCCGCCGCGCAGCAGACGTTTATGAACCTCGCGCCATCTCTACCACCTATACACTAGGAAAATAGATAACCGGAATTGCTAATTTAGCAATTTCGTCTATCTTCTATTATAACATGGTTCGTTGAAAAAATAAAATCGAGGCAGCTACGCCGCCTAAAGCAAAGAAAGAGGGAAAAAGAGCAAGAGTATAAAGGGTTAGGAAATCCTCGGCTGCACACCCACAACCCGAAAACCGATATCGTTGTCGCGATTCGACGCAGCATAATAGAAGCGGTTGGCAGCACGGCAATTCTGGGCATTATTGTCCCAAGAGCCGCCGCGCAGCAGACGAACTTTATTTTCCTCTCGTGAGATAATATTACCTCTAGCACTGCCATCAGTAGGTGCGCCATTGTAATTATTCGTATATTCATCGAGACACCATTCCCACAGATTCCCGTGCATATCGTACAAACCAAATAGATTTGGCGGGAAACTACCAACAGGGGTTGTCTTCTCTCGGTACTCACCCTTCGCAGCCCCTCCATAAGGGAAGTTGCCATCATAATTGACCACGGATGGGTTAATCGTCTCCCCGAAGGCGTAGGGAGTATTAGAGCCTGCTCTGCAAGCATATTCCCATTCAGCTTCACTGGGGAGTCGATAGGTTCTATTTGTCTTCTGACTGAATTTCTCACAAAATGCTACTGCATCCAACCAACTTACTTGTTCTACAGGCAATTTATCATTCCCTTTGAAATTTGAGGGATTCTTACCCATGATGGCTTGATATTGAGCTTGAGTCACCAAAGTTTGAGCGAGATAAAATTCTGGTACAGTTACCTGATGCTGGGGACTTTCATCTTTCTCTCGATCTTTTTCGCTCTCTGGGGAACCCATCATGAATTCACCCCCTGGGATTTTGACCATTTTTAGATCTACCCCATTACCTAGAGCTTCGGTATATATCTGGGCACTACCTGGGGGTTTGGCGATGATGATGCCTTGATTATTCAGTTTGACAGATGTAAATTGAATCTTGGTTAATTTGGGAGCGATACTAGCAGTAGATGCGGGATTTGGACTTTCATCAACAGGTTTGACAAGATCGACATCAAGCAGTGCATCTGGAGATTTTTTACCGATTTGACTCACTGCGAATACTGAAACCGCACCTACGCCATTAAATCCCAACCACTTGATAAAATTCCGGCGAGTGGCTGGTTGTTTTGGTGTTGCTGGTGGCTCGAATGGACTATATAGCGGCTTTACTTGAACTTTTGGCTGAGGAGTCGGTGGCGGTGTAACTGGTCGTTTTTGTGCAACTTTAACTGGTACGATCGATCCTGTTGGTGAAGGCGTGACTACTGGTATAGCTGGCGGTGGCGGTGTGGCAACTATGACAGGTTGCACTCCCAAACCTAAGATTTGAAATAAATCCCCCATCGTTTGGGGACGATCTTTGGGGAGTACCGCCATTCCCTTGATGATGCCTTGCTTTGTGCGCTCTGTTATCCCTTCGGGAATTTTATCCCAAAGGAAACGATCGATCGATTGTCCTTTATTTTGGGCTTCTAATCTACCTTTGGCGGGAAATATCGGCGGTTCTCCCGTGACGAGATGATAGAGTGTGGCGGCTAGGGCGTAGATATCTGTATGGGCACCAAAATGACCGTGCCTGTCGTATTGCTCGATCGGGGCGTATGCTGGAGTATGGGAATTTGTCATACTTAGGGTTTTGCCATCGATAAATCCTCGTGCTAATCCAAAATCGATTAATACGGCTTCGTTACTACCAGCCCTCAGCATAATATTGTGAGGCTTGATATCGCGATGGAGAAATCCTTTTTCGTGGATATATATTAATGCTTCCCCAACTTGCTCGATATATTTTAGTGCTTGGCTTTCGGTGAGTTTACCTTTATCTTCGACATATTCTGCCAATTCTTGCCCGTCGATGTATTCCATCACCATTCCCAACAATCCATCTACTTGGATTAGCTCGTAAACTTCGACGATATGGCGATGGGCAAAACCTTTGAGCCGCATCGCCTCGTTCATGAATTTCTCTTGTTGCTCGGCAAAATCCGCTTGATTTTGTTGGCGTTGGTTGAGGGTTTTGATCACTACTTGACGACGCTCTTTGCGATCTTCAGCGCGATAAGCCACTCCAAAGCCACCACCACCTAAGATGGCTTGAATCAAAAAGCGATCGTCTTTAATCGTTTGGTTTGCCTGCCACATGGCGATAGAGTAGTTTACTGTAGATAGGTATCATTATATGGTGTGGATTGATATGGTCGATCGAGTTCAGCCATATTTACCCACCCACTAATAAAATCCCCTCCAAGTCGGGGTGAATCCCGATAGGGCGGGGTGGGTACACACCCCAACTAAACCCTTCCAATGTTGAATGAATAGATCTGAGGAGGTGGCTAGAAGTGGTGTAGCGGAGATTTACCCACCCCGCCCTATCGGGCACACTTCGACTACGCTCAGTGCAACGCCCCTCCTGGGAGGGGATTTGCACGCGGGGGTTGATTGAGATGGGGTTGTGGTTGACAATTTCCTTACAAAATGAGAGGATGGAAGTGTGTTGACTGCAAAAATGACGTGCATCTAATCTCGATTACGAAACTTCGGCTTGATGTGGCGAAATATCCCGATGCAAACAAAGCGATCGAAGCTTGGCACAACACGATAAAAGTAGCGGAGTGGGATAATCTAGAAGATGTGCGGCAGATTTACCATAGTGCTGAAGCAGTTAGTAATTTTACTGTTTTCAATATCAAAGGAAATACCTATCGGCTGATTGTCAGTATTGATTATGAAGATGGGACTATTTACTATAAATATTTCTTGACTCACGCAGAATACGATAAGGATAAGTGGAAAGATGACCCTTACTTTTAACCCTACTCTCTATATAGATCTTCTGACTCAGACGATGCCTAGCGCGATCGAGACAGAGGCAGAGTACCAAAGACTATTGGCTATAGCTGAGGCTTTGCATTTCAATAAGGAGCGAACTATTGAAGAGAAAAAAATCTATAAACTGCTGATTACGCTAATTGAGGTATATGAATCCGAACAACACTCAATTCCGGCATCCTCACCCCAAGAAATTTTGCTACATATTATGGAGTCTAGTGGTTTGAGACAAACAGACTTGGCTCAAATCATCGGCGCATCTAGTGGCGTGATGTCTCAAATTGTCAATGGCAAACGCTCGATCAGCAAAGCTCAAGCAAAAGCCTTGGGGCATCGATTTAAAGTATCCCCTAGTCTATTTATATAAAGGACAATCATTTATGTCTGCTACTATTACCCTGACTATTATCGACGGCAAACTTTCTGGGGAATCCTATAGTTTCGATTCACGGACTATTTGCTGGGTAGGGAGACAAGATAGTTGTACGATTTGGTTTCCTGAATGTGCCGATTATGAACGTATTTCCCGGATTCACTGTTTATTAGATATCGATCCGCCGCGAATTTCGGTGCGAGATTTTAATAGTAAATATGGAACCTTTGTCGATACGGTATTAATCGGTAGAAGAGAGAGCGGGCAAGCTGCACCTCAAAACATGAATGCGGCGGTAAAACCAAATGAGCAAAATCTCTATTCGGGCAATGTTATTAAAATTGGAAATGTTCATATTCAAGTAAAAATTACTGGCGAACAACCTGACTATACGCTGCCACCAGAAGATAAAACACCAAATAAAATTAAGGAGATGGCGGATAAAGCGATCGAATGGCTCAAGATTTGGTTGGAAATTCCCACGTCGATAAAGGAAGTTGAAAAAAGCGCGATCGGTGGCTACAAAATTGTTAAAAAGCTTGGTGAGGGTGGCTATGGACAAGTGTTTCTCGCAGAAAATGCAGTAGGTAAACAAATAGCGATTAAGGTGATGTTGGCGGAGGTTGCCGCGACTCCGACGAAGGTGAAGATGTTCGAGCGGGAAATTGATAATGCGAAGGTCTTAAATCATCCGAATGTGGTCAGACTGACGGATAATGGTTTCGATGTTAGGAACAATTGTTTGTTTTATGGGATGGAATATTGCGCGGGTGATAATCTCGCCGTATTTGTCGAAAAGATGGGTGGAATTCTAAATTGGGATCTGGCGAAGCGACTGATTTTTCAGATTCTCGATGGGTTAGAATATACTCATACTGCGGAAATTCCCTTCGTACGTTTGGCCGTTGGCGTAGCCTCTCCTGGGGAGAATCGCAGTTTTGGTAAAGGTGTGGGATTGGTTCATCGCGATCTCAAGCCCAAGAATATCATGATTGCGAATACCAATCGCGGTGAAATTGCCAAAATTGGTGACTTTGGTTTATCCAAGGCGTTTGATTTGGCTGGTTTGAGTGGGCATACCATGAGCGGTGATGGTTTTCGGGGTACGGCTGAGTTTATGTGTCGCAAACAAGTTTTGGATTTCCAACAATCGAAGCCAGAAGTAGATATTTGGGCGGCTGCTGCTTGTTTATATTATATGTTGACAAATAAGGCTCCTCGCGATGTCAGGAAAGGTGAAGGTTGGGAGGTATTATTACAGAGAGATGTGATTCTGATTCGCGATCGCAATCCCGACATTCCCGCACCTTTGGCTGAAGTTATCGATCGAGCATTGCATGAAGAAGGTACATCGGCTAATCTACATTATCAACGAGTAGCAGATTTTAAATCCGATTTAGCTCAAGCTTTCCATTCTATCGCCCCATAATATCTCATGGATCCCAAAGAAACCAAAACTTTCGAGAGTTCTAAATCGCCCAACGGCAATCAAACATCTAGTAAAACTCAGAAAACCCAACACATTCCAGGGATATCGCCGCTCGAACAATCTGCTAACAAAACTCTCCTCGAATCTAAATCTACCTTTTGGGCAGGATTGCGAAAGCCAATGAAATGGGCTGTGACGATCGGCGGATCAATCCTAATTCTATCGTTGATTGGATCTGGGCTATTCAATTTTGCAAAAGGTTTGATGACAGGTGAAAATAAGCCCCAAGTAATCCCAACTACTCCGACAGCCGATCGATCTACAATAGATTCTTCCCCAACAATTTCTACTGACTCTAAGAAGAATGAGTGTCTAGATTTACCCCCTCGCATGGCTAGGGCTAATATTACACCCAACCAAGTTGACAAAGTATTCTATCAAAAATATCCCGATCGCACCAATAAAGCATTGGGCGATACACAACTCGATCGCAGTTTGCGGCAAGAATGGTGTGCAGTTGCGAATAAATTAATCCGCTAAGGTTTCGCGTTGCTCTCAAGCCAACCTACGCAAAATCGATCGCGCACCAAGACACATGCACCAAATCAAACATATGTGCAGACGCAACTGTTACTTTTAAGTCCCAAGTATAAATGCAAAAAAGGAACCGACGACTGGCCGTGTTTCGTCTCGGTTCCTTCTTTGATTTCGCTCCTCACACTCCTCAATAATATATCCTTATTTATGGGTTGTCAAGAGGTTTGGTAGAAATTCTAAAAACACTTACCAGGATTGAGAATACCCAGAGGATCGAATTGGTGTTTGAGCTGCCGCATCAGGGGTACAGCATTGCCTTGATAGCCCCAGACATCGATGGTGGGCTTGATAGCGCGGGGAGCTTGTAAGACGGAGAGAAAACCACCATTAGCTTCACAGTGACTGCGGAGGGGGTCGATGGCAGTAGGATCGGTGAGGGTACAGGCTCCAATTCCACTATTGAGGTGGATGACAGCGCGGTGGGGATGATTTGTCAGTCGATCGAATGTAGCGATCGTATCTACAGCGGTATTTGGTCTAACACCTAGTTTACAAGCGATCGGCGTAGTCCCCCAAATCCCTGTTTGTAGCTGCTCCCATAATTTATCGGCGGGTTCCCCTGGCAAGATTTCCCCCTTAATGCCCAAGTCTCTCGCCAGATCCAGCAATTGCGCCGACTGTTGGGCAACGCTGTCTGTGACGGTACCAAATTTTACGACCAAACTGGGAGCATCGCCGATTTGCAGCTCCCGACTAAATGCCGTAGAAAGGACATCTACCGCGATCGGAGTCAAAGTACTAGCTAATAAAATTTTAGCCACCTCTGCTAGGGCTGTGAGTGCCCCTGTGAGCACAACTGTCCCCGTAGCAGGAGGGAGCGGATACACCCGCAAGGTAACTTCGGTGAGAATGCCGAGGGTGCCATAGGCACCAGTGAATAACTTCATCATGTCGTAGCCAGCGACGTTTTTGACGACTCGCCCGCCAGCTTTGGCAATTTTGCCATCGGCGCGAACAAAACTGATGCCGAGGAGGAGATCTCTTACGCCACCATAGCGATGGCGATACGCGCCAGTATCGGCGGTGGAAATGATGCCGCCGATGGTGGCTGTAGCTGGATAGGCAGGATCGAGGGGTAAAAATTGTCCAGCGGTGGCGAGGGTGGTTTGCAATTGTGCTAGAGTCATACCAGCTTCGACGGTAACGGTCAAATCGCCGACTGCATGGGCGATTAATCGATCGAATTTTGCGGTGCTGATGATTTGAGTTACACCTGTGACTAATCCACCCCAATCTATTTTGGTACCATTTCCAGCGATGAGAATTGGCGCGGAATGTTGGTGGGCGATCTCGATTTGTTCGACAAGTTCGGGTATGTTAGTAGGTATGACGATCGGTAAAGGTGAATCGTTGTCCGTTGCGTTGGTACTGTTGAGGTGCTGATAATTACCCATAAAATCTAACTTCTTATAAAATGGTCAGAGTGGAATTTATGATTCCCTCAAATATTGTGGTCGCGGTAACGTTGGCAAGACGATCGAGTAGGCATTAATCAATCTAGTTATTTACAGATCCTATGGTTTATCAGCGTAGTGCAAATTGGGATCGAGCGTTGATAAATGGGGCGGGATTATTCGAGCGACTGATGAGTAAAATGCGCGAAAGTGGCAAACTCATCGATCTGCTGGATACAGCCAGCAGTCTAGGGCGGGATTTTTTGGATGTCGATCGAGTGCAGATCTTCCAATTTACTGCCGATCGTAGCATGAAAGTGGTGGCAGCTAGTAGTGTTTGTGCGGAGCTACCGTACAATTGTGGACAAGATTATCCAGCTCACTATGTGCTAGAGGATCGGTATGAATTTCTGCGGGAGCAAGGGGAACAGATTGCGATCGATCTAATTAATCATCGCAGCTTTGTGTACTCGGAGCACCTCGATCGCACTCAATCGCCACAATGTGATGAAATTGATGATATTTTCGCCAAGGAGTATTTAACCGCCCTCACTGCAATGGGATTGGTAGGTTGTTTGGTAATCCCGATTTTGCGAAATGACAAATTATGGGGGTTATTTATGTGCCAATATAAACAGCCCAAACATTTCCACGATCGACAGCTTCAGACGATTAGATCGATCGTCGATCTATTATCTTTTGCGATCGTTCAATCTCAACTTGTCGCCCGAACTCAATTGCACTCTCGATGGGAACGAGTACTAGAAAGAATCAATACTCTACTCCACGCTACTCCATTATCGCCCCAATTAGAGACAGAAATCCTCGGCGAAATAAGTCGGGCACTGGGTGCTGATGGTGGCAGATTGTTGGTATCTGGCGAACGGATTCAACGCGCTCAACTCTATAGCTATGGGATTCAACCTCACACTTCCACGCCGATTGAAAAAAATCGGTTATGGCAAAAAGTCCTGGTTAGTGCAACTACTCCAGTCGAACATCGTGCCGATCGCAACTCCCCTAATCCTAGTCAAGGCAAACCAATTTATCCGATCGAAGATATCTACCAGCAACCGAGTCTAGAACCACTATTTCCAGCATTTCGGACAGTGGGGATTCGATCGATGTTAATCTTACCACTCCAATCGAGTCATCGGTGTGTGGGTTGTCTAACTTTATTTAGAGAAGAAGTTAGTAGTAGTTGGACGAATGATGAATTGCAATTGGCTCAAAGTTTGGCGATGCACTTATCCCTAGCAGTGATGCAAAGACGGATAGAGTATATGTTTCGTCGGCAGGTTTATTATGATGCTCTGACTGGATTGCCAAATCGAGCCTTATTGCAACAGCGACTCACTTTGGCACTGACAAAAATGAAGTCAGCGGGAAATGGGTTGGCAGTAATCATTCTCGATATCGACAGGTTTAAGATGATTAATGATAGTTTAGGTCATGTTTGTGGCGATCGATTATTAAAATTAATTGCCCAGCGATTGAAAAACACCGTCGATTCAACAGCAATTATCGGCCGTTTGAGTGGAGATGAATTCATGGTCTTAATTCCCGAACTTACCAGCATCAAAGCAGTATCCGACATTGCCGAACAGCTCCAAACAGCCCTCCGAGATACATTTGAATTTCCCGAACTTATCCCGACGATCGACACCAACTTACTCAACATCAAATCTAACATGGGCATCGCGATCGCGCCCCTACATAGCGAAGATACCCAAACCCTATTCAAACATGCCAACGCCGCTCTCTATCGATCGAAACAAACTGGCAAAAACAACTATGAAATCTACACCCCCGCAATCTCCCATTTAGCTACCGAACGATTGCGCTTAGAAAACATCCTCGATCGAGCGATCGAATCAGAACGGTTCTTCCTCCATTATCAACCCCAAGTCGATCTCAAAACAGGTAAAATAGTGGGAGTAGAAGCACTAGTTCGCTGTCAAGATCCCTACGGTAAATTAATTAGCCCCGCTGATTTTATCCCCATTGCTGAAGCCACCGGATCGATCGATCGAATTGGCGAGTGGGTACTCCGACAAGCTTGTCAACAGAATAAATTGTGGCGGGAAATGGGGCTAGGAGACTTCCCAGTCGCCGTCAATCTCTCACCCATTCAACTGCGTCAAAAAAATCTCAGCGATACCATCAAGGCTATTTTAGCCGCAACTGGATTGTCCCCCGACGGACTAGAGATCGAAATCACCGAAAGTGTCACAATTGAAAATTTAGACCTGAGCATCGAGATTTTGCAATGTTTGCGGGGAATAGGTGTTAAGATCTCACTGGACGACTTTGGCACAGGCTATTCCTCCCTAGCTTCACTCAAGTATTTACCCCTAGATCGACTCAAGATCGATCGCGCATTTGTTCGAGAATTAAGGGCAGATACAATCGAAGCTGGAATCGTCAAAGCCATCATCAATTTGGGACACGAACTAGATCTAAATGTCGTCGCCGAGGGAGTAGAAACAATCGAACAACTCCAGTTTCTAAAATCGATTAATTGCGATACCGTTCAAGGTTTCTTATTTAGTCGTCCCCTCGCACCAAGCGATCTCGAACCACTAATTAGGCAAGGTGGTTATTGGCATCAAGATCTAAATAATTGCTTCAATCCATTGATGTTGGCGATCGCATCTTCCGAGGGAAAACTGCTATAAAACCTTTATCCCTCAACCTATTTCACCCCCGACTGTAAATTCTCACTCAAAATATGACATCACTCCAAGTTTATGGTATTCCCACCTGTGGTACTTGCAAAAAGGCTCTGCAATGGCTCGACGCACAGGAAATTAGTCATCAATTTATCAACACCAAAGAAGCACCTCCGAGCCGCGAACAAATTGCCGATTGGGTGGCAATTTTGGGTTATAAACCGATGCAAAATACTTCAGGGCAATCATATCGCGCCCTAGATGAGAGCAAAGATACTTGGGGCGATCGTGAATGGATTGCTGCTTTTAGTGATGATGTAATGTTACTAAAACGCCCGCTATTTGTCAAAGATGGACGAGCCATCGCCGTTGGTTTTCGCAACGCTATCGAACTAAAACAATTGCTCTCAGGAGTTTAATTTTAGACTAAGTTGCATCATTCAAATGGTCTAAAATCCACTTATCTACCTCGGCTCCATCTTTGCGTTGCAATTGGATTTTAATGGCGACTACTAACCCAGATCCTGGTGGTGCAGGCTGTTTTAGGAACGTAATCTCATAGTCAGCCGGATCTTCATTCCGCTGTTTGAGCCAATCTTGCATTTTGGTTAATGCAAATAAAGATTGTCCACTTTCAAACATGCGGCTAATTTGGAGTTGAATACTATGGGGATTGAGTTGTGACATCAGAATAAATTGGGTGATTATTTAGAATATATCCCCGACTTCACATCTGAAGTCGGGGATATAATAGTCAAAGACATGGTAACGATACTTAACCCTGAAGAGCTTCAGCACCACCGACAACTTCTAGAATCTCTTGAGTAATCGCCGCTTGACGCGCCTTATTATAAGAAAGTGTCAACGAGCCAATAAGTTCTTTCGCGTTGTCGCTAGCATTACTCATCGCTGTCATCCGTGCGGCTAACTCACTCGCTGCGGATTCTTGCAACGATCGCAAGAGTTGATTATTTAGATACAATGGCAACAGTGCATCCAAGATTTGATTGGGATCTTGTTCAAAAATTGTATCGCTAGGCAGTGCTTTAGCAGTGATGTTCAATTTTTCCCGCTCGACGGCGAAATTACCACCGCGAGTAGTCAGACGGAAAACTTCATCATCAGGGACTTCCAAACCTTGAGGAGTCAAAGGAAGTAAAGTCTGAATCACAGGGCGAGAAGCAATCAAAGAGACGAACTTAGTATAAACTAACTCTACTCTATCCACACCTTCAGCTAAGAATAGAGATAATAATCCATCCGCAATGTTACTCGCTTCAGGAGCGGTAGGGATTTGTTCTAACCCAACATAACTCGCATTAATCGGTTGATTCCGACGTTGGAAATACTGGGTAGCTTTCCGCCCGACGGTGATAAATGTATAGTCTAAACCTTGCGATTTGAGTTCGGCGGCGCGAAGTTCGGCTTTTTTGATAATAGAACTATTATAACCACCGCAGAGACCGCGATCGCCAGTAATTACCAGCAAAGCAACAGACTTTACTTGTCTTTCTTGCAGCAAAGGTGAAGTTGCATCCGCAAATTTCATCCGCGCTTGAAGACTATACAAAACAGTCGCCAACTTATCCGCAAACGGGCGAGTAGCAATTACCTGTTGTTGCGCTCGACGCACTTTCGCCGCCGCAACTAGACGCATCGCTTCGGTGATTTTCTTGGTATTTTTAACTGATTGAATCTGATCTCGAATAATTTTTAGGTTAGCCATGAAGGGGGGTGAGGGGTGAGGGGTGAGGGGTGAGGGAAATACTTATACTAGTCCGCGTAGCGAAAAGTGCAGTCTTGGGGTTTCCCCAAGTAAAGCACCTTTTCAAGAGAGGCGGACTTTGCATTACTAGCCCCGATTAAAATCGGGGGCTAACTAGGGGTGAGGATGTATTAAACTCCGACTCAAAAATATTTATATAAAAAGAATGGGTAAGGGCAAATTAAACCCACGATTTTAATTAGATATCCTCACACCTTGCAGCAATTTTTAGAAGTACTAATTCTTCAACCCTTGGGTACCCACGAGGGGCACCCCTACAGGTTAATTGTGTACGTTTTATTTTGGTGCAAGATGATGTGAATATCTACATAATTAAATACGTCAGGGATATCCCTCGTGTCTACCAGTGTTTGAGTACTCACAAGGGGTAATCCCATGTCAAACCTACCTTACATACAGAATTCAGTGTTGATTGCTTTACCCCCCCAACCCCCCCGAGGATGCGGGGTAGCTCTTGCTCCCTCCCCTTTGCAAGGGGAGGGCTGGGGAGGGGTAAACAACCTCCGCAACAACTCTAGGATATCTAAGCTGCTGCTAGATAGGATTTCTTGCATTCAATAATTGCCGCTTTGAGCATCGCTTCAGCTTCATCAGTCAACTGCATTTTGTTGTCTTGGATGGCTTTGGCGTACTCAGGTTTGCTGTTTTTCAAGTATTCCTTGAGTGCAGCAGTGTAACCTGTGACTTTGTTGACGGCGATATCGTCAAGGTAGCCATTTAAGCCCGCATATACTAGTGCAACCTGTTCGGCGACTGATAGGGGGGAGTACTGAGGCTGTTTGAGGATTTCCCGCAACCGCGCACCGCGAGCGAGTTGGTTTTGGGTCGCTTGGTCGAGGTCGGATGCGAACTGAGCGAAGGCTTGGAGGTCGTCAAACTGGGCTAATTCGAGTTTGAGTTTCCCTGCTACCTTTTTCATCGCTTTGGTCTGTGCGGCGGAACCTACGCGGGATACCGAGATACCTGCGTTGATAGCTGGACGAAGACCGGAGTTGAATAAGTCAGCGGAAAGGAAGATTTGACCGTCGGTAATCGAAATTACGTTGGTAGGAATGTACGCGGATACGTCACTACCTTGAGTTTCGATGATTGGTAATGCGGTCATACTACCGCCACCGAGTTCGTCGCTGAGTTTTGCAGCGCGTTCGAGCAGGCGAGAGTGAATGTAGAATACATCCCCAGGATATGCTTCCCGTCCTGGTGGACGACGGAGTAGGAGGGACATTTGGCGATATGCTTGAGCTTGTTTGGACAAGTCATCATAGATGATCAGGGTCGCTTTACCTTGGTACATGAAGTACTCAGCGATCGCCGCGCCAGTGTATGGTGCGAAGTACTGTAGGGTCGCAGGATCGTTGGCATTTGCCGCTACAACGACGGTGTAAGCCATTGCGCCAGCTTCTTCGAGCACGTTGACGATATTGGCAACTGTGGAAGCTTTCTGACCGATCGCTACATATACACAAACTACATCTTCAGACTTCTGATTGATGATAGTATCGATCGCGATCGAAGTTTTACCAGTCTGTCTGTCACCAATAATCAATTCCCGTTGACCGCGCCCAACTGGAATCATCGCATCGATTGCGGTAATCCCTGTCTGCATTGGCTCGTATACCGAACGACGTTCGATAATCCCAGGAGCCATGAATTCAATCAGGCGAGTGGTAGTAGTAGCAATGTCACCCTTACCATCAATCGGACGCGCTAACGCATCAACTACCCGACCGATAATCGCGTCGCCGACGGGAATCTGGGCGATTTTACCAGTCGCTTTGACCGCACTACCTTCTTGAATACTGCGTCCGGTACTCATCAATACCACACCGACGTTATCGGCTTCCAGGTTGAGAGCCAAACCGACACTGGCATCTTCAAATTCCACCAATTCCCCAGACATGACTTTATCCAAGCCATATACACGGGCGATACCATCTCCAACTTGAAGTACAGTACCAACGTTAGATGCTTTGACATCTTGGGTGTACTGTTCGATTTGCTGGCGAATAATGCTACTAATTTCGTCAGGTCTGATACTAATCATATTTTTGTATTACTACTTGTATAATCGTTTACTACTTAGAGATACTTAGACCCAAGCGGCGAATTTCAGCCCGCAAGCTGGAGTCGATAATCTGCGAACCAACTTTGATAATGACCCCACCGAGGATATCTGGGTCGATTTTGGTGACGATTTCGACGCTGGTAGCTTCGGTCATCCCTTGGACGCGCTCGCGCACGGATTGAGTCTGGGCATCAGTTAGAGCGATCGCACTCGTGACTTCAGCCAAGACGATACCTTTCATCTTCCGTAGAGCTGCTTGGTACCGTAGACAAATCCCTGCTAGGTAGCCAATTCTGCGGCGATCGACCAAAATCATCAAGAAGTTGACCATGAAGGGATGGAGCGTTGTGCCTACCACCTTGGTCAAAATCGCTTTTTTGTCAACACCTTTGACGATCGGATTTGTTAAGATACCGCACAATTCGGGCGAACTGTCAAGTAATTCGAGCAAAGTCTGACAGTTGGTACCAAACTCATCTACTAGATCGGTAGATTTGGCGAGGGACATCAAGGCATCTGTATAAGGGTTGAGAACAACACTTCCAATTGCACTATCTTTCATTATTTAGCTCCTACCAGTGCGATACTGCGATCGACCAACTGCGTTTGAGCTGATTCGGTGAGCAGGTTTTTGAGTTGTGCTTCGGCGCGTACCATCGCCAAATCCACCACCCGCGAACGGACTTCGTTGATGGCTTTATCTTGTTCGGTACTGGTATCGGCTGCGGCTAATTGCTGCATCCGCGCGATATCGGCTGCGGTTTTGGCAGCGATTTCGGCGGCGACACTTGCCGCACTAGCAACTGCGGTTGCCTTAATTTGTTCGGCTTCAGCTTGCGCCTGTGCCAAACTCCGTTTTGCTGATGCTAGATTGGATTCAGCTTGTTTTTGCCGAGCCTTAGCATCTTCAATTGCGGTTTCAATCAGGTTGCGACGTTCGGAAAGGATCTCGCCCAAAGCCTTACGACCGAGGACTATGACCACTCCCAATACGATGGCAATATTAAAAATGTTGGTTTCGATTAAATCTAAATTTAAGCCGACACCACCGTTACCTTCTGTGGCGAGGAATAAGAATTGAACCATCATATATGTATGCGAGTGCGCGATTTCATCTAAATGTATCTTGGTTCAAGGTTTCCGAATATTCACTTAAAACCGCCGCTAGGACTGTTACAAGTGGATGGTGGATTATTTCGCTGGATACTTTTTTAATCTGGTTGACAGGTTATTACTTAACTAGTTCGGCTCCCAACAACTTGGTCAAAATTTGACGGCTGAGAGCTTCTACTTGAGATTCTAGAGCGGTAAAAGCGGTTTGCTTTTGCTTGTCGATCTCTTGTTGAGCTGCTTCCCGTTGGACTTGAGCCGCTTGTTGAGTTTCTGCTAGTTGAACTGCGGCAATTTTCAAAGCTTCAGTTTTGGCTGTAGCGATGACTGTTTGAGCTTCTCGTCTGGTTTGGGACAATTCTTGCTCGTACTTGAGGGTCAGTTGTTCGGCTTCGGCTAGTCTAGCTTTAGCATTTGCCAAACCACCGCGAATATACTCATCCCGATCGTCTAATACTTTACCAAGGGGTTTGTAAAATAAAGCATTTAATACAGCCACCAAAACGACAAATTGGATTGCCATTAGGGGTAAGGTCGCATCAAAGTCAAATAGTTTACCTTTTTCGGCTACTTCTGCCGTTTCTGCTGCTGCTAACAACAGCGTCCATTGCACGCTCATGTTTTCTGCTCTATTGATGGATTGAAATCGGGACGGAATTGGAAGCACAGAGGTCGGGCTACAGGGACAGTCAAAGTCCCTCAAATAGCCGTCTCCTTTTGTGTTCCTCTACCTGGGATGCTAAAAATTAGATGAAAGGGTTAGCGAATAATAGAATCAACGCTACAACTAGACCATAAATAGTTAGGGATTCCATAAATGCCAAAGATAGAATCAGCGCACCACGGATTTTGCCTTCAGCTTCAGGCTGACGAGCAATACCTTCAACCGCAGAACCAGCAGCGTTACCTTGACCGATACCAGGGCCGATAGAAGCTAGACCGACAGCTAGAGCAGCAGCGATTACGGAAGCAGCACCAATGATTGGATTAATTTTGTCCATGATGTTCGATTACCTAAAAAAATAGTTGACAATATTACGAATTGATGTATCCGATTGCGAATGCGATCGAACGGATTTGGTTCGGTCTAGACCACCATTTCCAGTGAGATTGAGAGAATTTTCTCCCCTATCATTGTGACAGCGATCGGCGATCTTTCGTCGAAATTGGTTTTACCACCTTTGTCGATTTGAATCCCGACGGAATCTGCCATGAAGGGGTTAGTGTTCTTCTTCGTGTTCGCCGTGACCTTCGATCGCTTCACCGATGTACACTCCAGCTAGAGTCGCAAATACCAAGGCTTGAATTGCACTAGTAAATAAGCCTAGCAGCATTACAGGCACGGGGATAATAAACGGAACTAGCAGTACGAGTACGCCTACCACCAATTCATCCGCAAGGATGTTTCCAAATAAACGGAAGCTCAGGGATAGAGGTTTGGTGAAGTCTTCGAGGATATTAATCGGCAGTAAGATGGGGGTTGGTTCGATGTATTTCGCCAAATAGCCCAAACCGCGCTTGCGAAAACCTGCATAAAAGTACGCCAAGGACGTAAGCAATGCTAATGCTACCGTGGTATTGATATCATTGGTTGGCGCGGCCAATTCACCTGCTGGCAAGTGAATCAGCTTCCACGGAATTAGTGCTCCAGACCAGTTGGATACAAAGATGAATAGAAATAGAGTACCGATAAATGGCACCCAAGGCCGATATTCCTTTTCACCAATTTGGTCTTTGGCTAACCCACGGATATACTCTAAAGCATACTCCATCAGGTTTTGAATGCCGCTGGGAATGCGTTGGATATTCCGCGTAGCGGCTACTGCTGCGATTAACAGCAATCCAATCACAAACCAAGAGGTAAGAAACACTTGCCCGTGAATTCGGAGATTGCCGATTTCCCAATACAAGTGGCGACCGACTTCCAATGCCGCTAGGGGCAAGGAATTCATGATGTTTAGACCGTCTAACATGTGCATCTAGGAGCCGTTTCCAGTTATTTTTTACTCACACCCTTCGCTAATTTAGCGACGGTTGGAGATCGATATTCCAGCGGCTAAACTCGATCGAATCGGTCAGCAGTCCAGATTGTCCGTAGCAAGTAGACAAGTATTGCCGCTTTGTATGTGAGAAAGCCCAAAAAAACAGGCAACACTTGAAGCTGGTGCCATTTGGCAGCCACAATTATCAAAACCACAAACATGGCGAGACGATTTGGACTCAAGCGAATATTCCCATTGCCAATGCGGTCTACATCTCTTGCTAGCAGTCTCAAGTACACTACTCCTGCGACTGCACCCAAAAGATAATTGAGGGCAATCCTCAATCCGTAGGTGGTTGCTACCGCGATAAAAGCCACGATAGTAAGTCCTACGGTAATCAGATACAGCTCTAGTTTGAGTTGTTGATACTCATCCATCGAGTTGTCTGATACGACACTAGATTCCTCAAGTGTACTCTCCTCACCAACTACTTCTGTCGGTTGAGTTAATTCATCAGTAGAGTTCACAGCAGTTTGGTGTTATTTGAGTCTGAGAGACCAAAGCCAATTGTATCACCCGCTGGTAACAATACTTTAAAAAAATTATTCGGGCGATCGATCCTGGATCTGCTTTGTCGTCTAAAGAATCGAAGAATGCCACTCGATCGAAACCATGAGGATTTAGCGGCATTTTTCGGGCTAATCGGATCGTATTACTTTGTGAGATTACAGGCTACCCGAAAACCATAGTAGGGAGAGCGACGATCGGGCGTATAGTAAGATCGAGCGGCACTGCGACAATAGCTGGATTTGCTGTACCAGCAGCCACCTCGGAGGATGTATGCTGGTTTTCGATCGTTGCTCCAAGCACTGCCATCTGTAGGAGCACCTAGATAGCTGTCATGATATTTATCTGCACACCATTCCGTGATATTTCCGTGCAGATCGTATAGCCCATAATTGTTGGCGGGAAAACTGCCGACAGGGGTTGTTGCTTCGGTTTGATAGTTGACGACTGCTGAACTAATTGTTTCGCCGAAGTGAAATGCTGTAGTTGTTCTCCCTCGACAGGCATATTCCCATTCGGATTCTGAAGGTAATCTGTATTGTTTGCCAGTACGCTGTGACAATTTTTTGCAAAACTCTACTGCGTCATGCCAGGAGACGGTTTCTACTGGTAAATTTTCACTTTGAAAATATGCGGGGTTATTACCCATGACTGCTTGATACTGTGCTTGAGTAATTGGATATTTGCCTAGATAGAATGATGGTAATCTGACTCGATGTTGGGGTCTTTGATAGTCGCTACTACCTTCTTCTAGATTGGGTGCGCCCATGAGGAATATTCCGGCAGGGATACCGACCATTTCTAATTTTAGTTTATTGCCTAAATCTTCGACGAATTGATAAGCTGTTCCTGGCGATTTTTTGATGATTACTTTAGTTCCACCCCAAAATGCTTTGCCAATACTTAAACTAGCTGTTTCAAATTTAAAGGGTTGAAGCTGGGGATGGTTATTGATGAGATCGGCTATTTTTTTTGACTTGGTGATGTTTTGCTGAGGTTCATCTAGAACGTAATTAAGTGGAGCCACGATCTGACGATTTTTTAATGCTGTGATGACTTCTGTTGCCGATCGATATCGCTGAGGCAGAGCATTCGCAATCATTTTATCCAATACTTTGGCTAGTTTTTCATCGACTGGATTACCGACCAAAAATTCTCGCCATACCCAAGCATCGCGATTCATATCGAATAAATCGAAGGGCGAAACTTGAGTGAGGAGATGGATACATGTCACCCCTAGACTATAGATATCGCTGGCAAACACTGGTTTACCTCTTGCTTGTTCGATCGCGATATATTCTGGACTACCAATTACCGTTCCAGTTTGAGCGAGCATAGTTTGAGTTGCTTGTTTTGCTGCCCCAAAATCTACTAATACTAATTGTCTATCGATCTTGCGACGAATGATATTTGCTGGTTTGATATCTCGATGGATAATTGGGATCGATTGGTTGTGTAAAAAGTCTAAAACTGGTAGTAATGATGCTAATAATTCGCGAATTTGAGTTTGATTAAATGTACCCGATGTCTTTAGTTCTTGTTCTAAATCTTGCCCATCGATAAATTGTTGGACTAGATAAGGTTCGCCTGCGACATCAAAGTAAGCAAGGAGTTCGGGAATTTGTTCGTGCTTACCTAATGCTTCTAAATGCTGTGCCTCTTCATAAAAAAGTTTCAGAGCTGTTGCTCTAGTTTTAGGATTACTATTACTAAAGGAAAATTGTTTGATGACGCATAATGGTTTGCGGGGTTGGTCTTCATCAACTGCTTTAAATGTTTTACCAAATCCACCTTGCCCTAATAGTTTTTCGGCACGATAGCGATCTTTGAGGAGGATCTTTTTGCCGCAAGATATACAAAAATTTGTGTTAGGACTATTTTTTGCGGGTTCTAAACATTCGGGGTTAATGCAGTAGCTCATGAATAAAGTGGCGAGGATGTGATAATTATTAAGTATTAATTATTAATTATAGATCGGTCGTATCTTGTTCGGATACTTTACCAAATAAATAGCGATCGCCGACATATTTCAAGATAACTCGCCCAGTCTTGGGATGCTCCCTTTCGACAATTGGTTTGACGACTACCCCTTCTCTACCGTGATTCCCGCCAACGAGAGAGTCTCCATCAGAATGGGATTTGATAACATCGAGGGAAAAAGCACCTTCATAAACTAATGGTACTTGCTCTACTTGATGTCGATCGCACAAAGATTTGAAAGTGGCATAATCGACATACTTACCCTCTAACATTAGATCGAACGCGCGAAAATTTATCTTCCGCTCGCCATAGCTATAAGCCTGAATTGATTGTCCATAAACTTCACCATACAAAATTGCTTGCTTATAACCTTGACTTTGCAACTCCTTGAGGAGATGTTTTACGCCAGGTAATGTATGGGGGAACCAATAAGTATTCGCTACCATTGTATCTGGATCTTCTGGTTCTTTCCGTCGCAAAGTTCTCGAACCAGCCATCATGATCGGCTGCTCGTCATCAGTATGCCAAACATAACCCACACGGGCATTCGTTCCGTGGACTTTTTCTGTTGCTATAACTGATTCCCCTACTTCTAGTAAATCGGGATAGCTCCGCATATTTTCAAGGCTAGTATATTTGGGGAAATCTGGATCGTCGCTGGCACTATCTCCCGCTTGAATTTTAATCGGTGGATTGTATTTAGTTGCTTGATAAAATTCTGCTACATCCTGCCCCAATTCCATCCCCATTTCCGGCGGAACTACCAACCCAAAAGAAGGTTCGCCACGCAACTTAATCCGATAAACTACGAGGACTCGATCGCCATTAATATCAGTTTTTTCAGATAGATATGTAGCGACATTCAATTTTTCGGCAATCTCTTTCGTTAATACGGTGCCCTGCTCGAAATAGACCACCAAATCGCCTTTTTGATGTACGCCTTTTTTGACGCACATTTGCCAACCCTGCACCGTAGCCAATTCTAAGGCATCAGCATTTCCGTGTGGTTGAATATCTAAAATTTCACAAACTTCGACTTTAATCGTACTCATACTCGGCTGCTATTGAATATGTTTCGCTCCGACGAGATCGCATCACCATAGTTGCGATTACTCACATCTTGCACCAGTTGTTAGAAGTGCTAATTATTTAACCCTTGGGTACCCACAAGCGACGTTTTTATTCAGGGGTTCCCCCTGAATAAAAAAACGTCAAGACGGGGCACCCCTACAGGTTCATTGTGAGCAACCGATCTTGGTGTAATATCTGAGATTAGCGACGGGTTCGATCGTCGGGAAAACTATTATTTAAGTTGGGTACAACAATTCTATCACGATCGACTATTGAGGTATATCCATTTGTGAGGCTAGATCCAAAGGCTTCTTGCCAGAAGCCTTTGGATCCGATGGCTAAATCTTGGACGTTGTAAATCGAGCCGCATCAAAAGTATATCCCCGACTTCTCCTTTGAAGTCGGGGATATAGCCTAATTCTAAAAAATCCAGTTTTTAAGCGTTCTTATTTCTGGTGTGACGGGGTGAGTTGCGATCTCGATCTAGTCGTAGGTTTTTTTGCCGCTGAACTTGATGGTAGCAGGATTGGGATTGCTGCCGATGTTGCGATCGACTTTACCGTTAAATTCTCTTCCTTCGTTGACTTTTTCAGGGAATACGCCATCATTAGGATGGAGTAGAGTTGTGTCGCCGTTGGGAGTGATGCGGTAAACTTTGTAGTTGGTAATTTTGAACTTACGAAGTTGGGTACCAAGTGCGAGACACTGCTCTTTCCGCGCCAATTGGAGGAGGTTGTCGCCTTCTAGCATTGTCGCTGCGCCACCAGTGGGCATTTCAAATACTTGTTGCTTGGTACTAGTCCAAGTAATCGCGTATTTCTCTTCTACATCAGCTTTGCTGAGTAAACCACCAGTGCTACCGCCAAAAAGGGGTGTTTTGCCAGTCAATGTTGCTGCCATAAAACTGTTCGTTATAAGGTTTTAGGCAATCCTACCACTCCGATCGACTTACGATCGTCATTCGTCAAAAAGCGTAACAGTCTGCAAAAGTTACTCGGTTCCAAATTACTGATTTTCTACACTCATATCCTATGAACAGTCAGCATCCTGCTACTATTTCTTTGATGGTTGCCCCCGCTCGTGTAGTGCGAGGGCAGGAAGCGATCGCCGTTGCAATTGATAGTATTATTGAATTAGGTCAACGTCCCCTGGTTGTCGGTGGCGAACATAGTCTCAAGTTGAGCCAGTTGGATCCGTTGTACGATCGATTGGGATTAGAGATCGATCGGGTGCAATACAGCCCCGATTGTTGTGAGAGTAGTCTCGATCGACTAATGACAAATGTTCGATCGCATCAAGCCGATGTCATCATCGGAATTGGTGGTGGTAAGTGTCTGGATACTGCGAAATTATTAGCTCATCGCGCTCAGTTACCCGTGGTGACAATTCCCACCTCGGCGGCTACCTGTGCGGCATGGACAGCATTGTCGAATATTTATTCTGAAGCTGGAGCGTTTCTTTATGATGTGAGTTTGCCAAGATGTCCAGACTTATTAATTGCAGATTATAGCATCATTGCTACCGCACCACAACGGACACTAGTAGCGGGAATCGGTGATGCGATCGCCAAATGGTATGAAGCCTCAGTCAGTAGCGGACATTCCTCCCAAACCCTGCTCATCGCCGCAGTTCAACAGGCGCGAGTGCTCCGAGATATCCTATTTCAAAAATCGATCGCCGCACTCGAATATCCAGGTGGTGAAGAGTGGCAAGAAGTAGTCGATGCCACCCTCCTCCTCGCCGGAGTAATCGGTGGTCTAGGCGGTGCCCAGTGTCGCACTGTAGCCGCCCATGCAGTCCATAATGGTCTAACACATCTTCCAGGCTCTCACCACGCCTTACACGGCGAAAAAGTGGCATATGGGATTTTGGTACAGTTACGCCTCCAGGAGATGCTGCAAGGCGACAGGTTAGCCGCCACAGCCCGACAACAGTTACTCGACTTTTATGGTTCGATCGGTTTACCCAAAACCTTAGCCGATTTAGGTTTGAGTGAAATTACCCTATCTCAACTAAATCATGCGGCAACTCTCGCTTGCAAACCTGATTCCGATCTGCACCGTTTACCATTTTCAGTAGTACCAGAACAATTGGTCGCAGCGATGGTATCGACGACGATAATCGATGCTCGACAGGAACACCGACAAGAAGTTTAAAATTAAGATCGATCGTCCAAAATCCAAACACGACGAATGACCCCAACTAGGAGGGTAATTCGTCGTATGTTTGCTCATTTGAAAGGGCTTGAGAGTCTAGATAAAATAAAACATTAACGATCGGACTCAATAGGATGATTAGATCGAATAAACAAGCAACTGTGACGTTGGCGATGAAATTATTCTCTAACCCTAAGCTAGTTTGAAGTAGAGCAGTAGCAATATAAACAGCCGCTATAATTAGCCCAATTCCAAGCTGCGTCCAAAAAATCTCCCATTTTTTCCCTTTTGTCAATTCTTGACTATGACTCATAGCCCTTGTGCCCATTCCTTCATTAACAACCGCTGCCTCGATGAAAGAGTATTCGATCGCTAGAATAATTCCTGGTACAATTAGCAGCAGCAGTCTCAGGCAAATATATATACCTGCGCGGATACTGGTATTAACTAATCTTCCCCAACACTGGAATCCAGCCGACATAGATTGTGGATAATTAATCGTCTCTTTGCGGTGGATGGCAAATATTGCATGAAGAATTGCACCAGTAGAAAGTGGATAAAAAATAACTGCAATCAAGCTGGCGAACCTCAGTTCCAAACTTGGAGAAGCAAAAGGGATCGAGTTGAAAATTATTTCGATCGGGAGCGAGACACTAATAGCCAGCGAACCAATTAAGGCGAAATTTTGCGACAGTATTTTTATCGCACTGATGATTTTTGACAAAATAACTATCCTCGATCGACGTAAAGTATCATGCTAATTTGCTGTGAAAATTAATCACCCAACGATCGCGTCTATTCTTGCAACCACTGTAAATGCTGAGGAAGTAAATCGGCCAAGTTGTATCGATCGACAATATTTGCTCTAGCTTTGGTGCGAATTGCCTTCATTTCTTCGGGATGATTTAGTGCATCTTCAATTCGATCGCAAATTTCTTGAGGTGAAAAGAAATCAACTAATAAACCATTGACTCCATCTTCAATTATCTCCATCACCGGAGCAGTTCGAGAACCGATTACTAAACAACCTGTAGATAGAGCTTCCAACATCGACCATGATAAAACAAACGGGCGAGTCAAATATACATGAGCACTGGAAGCTTGGAGCACTTGGAGATATTCAGGATAAGCTAGCCAACCTGTAAAATGAACTCGATTGAGATCGAGGGGAAACTTTTCTAACATCAATTGTTTGTAAGTTTTACCATCAGCTAATCTTCTGCCATAACATACCCTGTCTTCTCCGACAATTACCACATGAACATTTGGTCGTCGTTCCAATAGTAAGGCAACAGCTTCTATAAACTGTGGAAAACCTCGATAAGGTTCTAAACCTCTAGAAGCGTAAGTCACAATTTCATCTACATGGGAAAGATCTAAATTTACTCTGGGTAAGACTAATTTGACATCGGTTTGGGGGCGAAAAAAGTCAGTATCTATACCATCATGATGTACCGTAATTTTGTGATGATATTCTGGAGGGAATTGTTGTTGCTGCCATTTTGTCGGCGCAAGACCGCGATCGCAACTATACAAATCTTGTAAGATTGGTGCATTTTTGATCCTAATTCTCAAGGCATCATCAGCACTCAGCGGTTCGCTCGGATCGAAATCAGCATCAGAACCATACGCATGATAAAACCACTCGAAATAACAGAATAATTTGGCTTGAGGAAAAATATCTTTGATAAATAAAGTCGAACCCCAGCCAGAATGTCCATAAACTATGTCGGGAATAAATCCTTGACTCTTGAGTTTATCAGCGATGCGATAAACGGCTTGCCCCTGAAGCACAGCACCTGCTAAAGGTTTGATATAATTGTGAGTTTCGGGGCGAACTTCGCGACTAGGCGCGTAAATCTCTTTGTGAACACCAGGTAAACTACCCTCAACACGAGCTGTACCAAAAACAACTTGATGTTGTTCTTGTTTGGCGATTTCTACCGCCAAATGACGAAATTGGGCGGGAAAGTTGGGATGTAAAAATAAGAATCGCATAACTGAGATTAATAATGTTATTTACCGAGAAAAATAGGTATAAAGCCGCCCCATTTATGGCGTTGTGGATTACCCACAACGCTGGAAAAATAAAGCAAGATTATCGATGGATTCAATCCTCTGTCCTTCTGAATCGGCAGACGGGCAGAGGTAATTATTAATTATTTAGCACTGTTTTAGCCGCGTTAGAGAAATTACTACCTCGTCGATAAATTTATACATTTCTGATGTAGGTCGATCGTGTTGATTAAGGATGATACTAAATACTAGCGGGGAATATTGGGGTGGATTGATATAACCAGAGAGACTCATCACACCGCTCATGCTACCAGTTTTTGCTTGAACTATTCCTTGAGCTGCCGTTCCCTTGAAGCGATTTTTGAGAGTACCACTGAATCCAGCAATGGGGAGAGAATCGCGATAGACTTTGCCGTCGGTGGTATTTGCCATTCCGGTTAATAGTTGAGCAAATGCTGAAGGTGAGGCTAAATTGTGACGAGATAAACCGGAGCCATCATTCAGACGATAAAATTGAGGATTGACACCGAGTTCAGTCAGACGCTGTTTGACCATAGAAATGCCAAAATCAGTAGTATTATCTTTACCCGTAGAATGGAGAGGATGACCGCGCCCGATCGATTTTAGCAGCACTTCGGCATAGATATTATTACTTTTGAGATTAGTTTCTTTGATTAATTCAGAAATTGGCGGCGAACTAATCGAAGCAACTTCGGGTAGAGTGAGAATACTTTGACCCGATACCAATTGAGTAGATCCCACTGTGATGCCTACTTGGGTTAAACTCTGCCGAAATCCAGCGATAAAAGATTCAGCCGGATTAACCACTGGTAGATCGAGTCTAGTTGGACTTTCATCTAATCCTAGTTGCCCAGTTAGGCGTAATAAAGGTTTGCCAAACACAGCAACGGCTCCAACGCCACCAGCTTGAGTACCACTAACAGTTTGAGTTTGATTATCTATTTGCCAACCATTCAGGCTCGGATTCGACCAAGTATAACTGAGTGGTTGTCCGACTTGTTGAGGACTTACTGTTAATGATAGAGAATTTTGACCCAAAATTAAACTATTAATTGGCGGTGCATAATCTGTCGATAAATCGCCCCATTCCCAATCACCATTAGTCTGTTCGCCCCGAAAGTAACTATCATCAAAACTAATTTGGGCGACTTGTTTAGTACCCCTTTGTTGCAATTGTTGGGCGATCGATTGTAATTGCGTTATAGTTAAACTCGGATCTCCTCTCCCGACAACTAATAGATTAGCTGCATCGCCAGTATTGGGGAGTTGATATACTGATGTCTTTAGTTTTGTTGCTGCACCTAATTGACGTAAAGCTATGGCGGTGGTGATTAATTTGATATTAGAAGCAGGGGTAAATAATCTATCCCCATCCCGACTATAAAGTAGATTTGTCCCATTCAAAGTTTTGACCACAATCCCCCAGCGAAACCGCTTTAATTCGGGTCGATCGATTATCCCATTAATCGCGGTCGATAGTTGACTCGGACAAATTGCTGATGTGCTCCGACTCTGAGTACTCGATTGAGCCATTGCAGGTATGATGGCAATCGACTGTAATAGTAATCCACTCAAGATCGCGATCGTCCGACGATAAGAAAATAACATATTTTGACCTAATCCACTCTGAAAATATAGATGAGTAATTGCTCTATGTGGATCGAAAGATCGATCCTGACGTGTTTATCTTGCCTTCACAGCCATCAAACCCAGATATTCTACAAAAGGCGCAAAATCTCTATCAGAAAACAGCAGTTGATGACTATGCTCGATACAAAAAGTTGCGATCGCTACATCAATCGTTTTCCTCACCGTAATCCCTTTTTTGCGTAAATCTCTAAAATTATCTGCGCTTTTCATCGCCATCTCAGCACCCAACATCTCAAACACCGTTAGAGATGTCAGCAACCGCTTGGCTGTTCGATAATCTTTATCCTGGCGGAAACCTTGCAGCACCTCTACCAAAATCAGATCTCCAATTGCTAGTAGCTCTGTTTCCAACAATCGATCGAGTGTAGCAACTTCCGGGATGTCCTTACCATTAAAGTAATCAATCCAAACACTAGAATCTACAATAATCATCGATCGGTTCTCAGCTCATCCAAGTCTCCATCCCACTGGAGCTTGCCCTTGAAATCTCTGATACTCTGCTGCTGATATAGACGGACCAATGTTTGTAGCCCCAGCTCCACCGTCTCTTTCTTGGATTTTACCCCTGTCGCCTGCATCGCCGCTTCCATCAAATCATCATCGATCGTGATATTAGTTCTCATATGATGTGTATCAATAATGATATCCATACACATCATAACTGAAAAATACCTAGTCTATCAGATAGACTGTTTACTGATATCTAATCATTCCAGATTCAACCATGCCAAAATTAATCGAATTTGAAACCGATAGACTATACTTACGTCAATGGAGCGAAGCAGATCGAGAACCGTTTGCTACACTCAATGCTGATGTGCGAGTGATGGAATTTTTACCTAGTTTACTCGATCGAGCTGCAAGTGATGCAATGGTAAATCGACTTCAGGCAGAAATATTCGATCGGGGCTGGGGTCTTTGGGCGGTAGAATCAAAACAAGATCGACAATTTATCGGTTTTGTTGGCTTGCATATCCCCAAGGCAGATTTACCTTTCTCTCCCTGCGTTGAAATAGGCTGGCGGCTCGCTTTTGATTTCTGGGGTAAGGGATACGCATCAGAGGCGGCTAGAGGTGCCCTAGCAGTTGGATTTGAGCAACTTTGTCTACCAGAGATAGTGTCATTTACTACCATTACCAATCGCAGATCTCGGCAAGTAATGGAACGCTTGGGGATGAGTCAGGAGCCTAAAACCTTCAAGCATCCCAGTCTTCCTGATGGGTATTCACTCTGCGAACATTGTTTGTATCGGTTATCCAAGGAACAATGGATGGATACAAGCATGTCCACATCATAAATGGCAACCCTTTGGGCGTAGCTTAACATCCATAGGTACACTGTCGATCGAATCTCACCACTTTTTGTATGGTAAAAACTTACCATTCATCGTTATCCGAACGCGATCGCCCTTGGGATCTTCCACTTTATCAATATCTAGGGTAAAATCGATCGCACTCATAATCCCATCCCCAAATTTTTCGTGAATGACTTCCTTGATTGGATATCCATAAACCTGAATAATTTCATAGAAGCGATAAATTAATGGATCGGTGGGAACTATCGCACCTAAACCTTTGCTAGGATAAGCACTCATTGCGCTCGCTACATCATTGCCCAATCCAAGTAGCTCGGCTATTTTTTGAGCTTCCTGGAATGAAGTACTATTTTGACCATAGAAGAGAGACGCAATCCATACTTCGTCATGCCCCAATAGTCGTTCGAGATCGCCAAAACTTAAACCCTTGGCTTTCTTCGCAGCTAACAATGTATTTGTTAATGCCGAAAATTCTACTGTCATAAATTTTTCTTCTTAGTAAGTATGCAAAAACCCCCTCATTCATGAGGGGGTTTTATAATCCTAGTTCAAGCAGGTATTAACCGTTGATAGCAGGAGCAGTCAAAGCAACAGGAGTAGCTTCACCAGCAGCTAA
>JANMEL010000216.1:0-10117 GCA_031376885.1 Chamaesiphon sp. OTE_70b_metabat_96
GTAGGGGCAATTCATGAATTGCCCCTACCCTAAATTTCAGGCTCTTTTCACACATTAATCCATCAACACCAATACTTAAATCTGCCCTGGCATCGACAATTCAGCCTTGCCATCCAAGTCCTACGGCTAGATTTATCCCGATCGAAAAAAGATTCATCCGATCGCTATCTCACTTCGTAGACTAATCAAGAGCCAAACTCAAGTTCCTCTTAATTAGCCTATTTTCGGAAATCACTGCTATGAAACTAACTCTTTTGTCTAAATCAGTTCGCACGATTCTCGGAACGAGAGGCTACGCCATCGGTCTAATTACCATTCTTTCCACGATCCAGGGAATGAACATGGTAAAAACAGCCCAAGCTCAAGCAAATATCAATTCAGGAAACGTCTGTACCGCTGCTTATTTTGATAATCCTGGCTATATGTACAATCCTTCACAGAAACAGCAAAAGGATCTCAGTGCCTCTCCGAAATACCAAGCACAATATAAAAGAGTGGAAAAAATGATGGGTGAGATTACCACATTTTCTGCGCCCCTCGATTCACCAATGGGATATGTTATCAAAAAAGTGAATGGTAAAGAAGTATCCATCCCTCCCAATATCAGAAGAGCGATTGACAAAGGGGTGAACCGCGCTCCGACTAATGATAATCGTAGACAAGTGGCTGAACTGAACAAAAAATATGGTCAATATGCCACATTTGGTCAGAATATCGTGTTGATGCTTTCACCCGAACAACAGAAAGAACGAGTCAAGGAAACCTATGAATTTCTTGCGGATCTAGCCGCCATAATGACCCCTAAAGAGCGCAAAGCAGAACGAGATCGAGCCATGGCTGCACCCGTTGCAGACGGCTACTGTTCACCAGGTGCTCTTTTTAGACCTGAGATGTATCAAACCCTGACGATTGATACAGGCAAACGCCCCGACCTCGATCGACGGCTGCGTGAAGACAAGACAGGCGCGACTGTCTTTAAGTAAATTCTGGTTCCAGTATTTGTAGGGGTTTGGCTTGCCGAACCCTAAACCCAACGAAGAATCTATCAATAGTCCGAAAATCTGAAAAAATATTCATCCGTTGGCGTAGCCTCTCGATCCGAGAATCGCCATCTCGCTTCGTAGACTCATTAAGAACCAAAATTCTCTCTCAACTTAGCCAATTTCTTGAAGATTTCCATTACCATGAAACCTACTTTTTTGTCTAAAAATATTCGCACGATTCTCGGAACGAGAGGCTACGCCATCGGTCTAATTACCATCCTGTCAACAATCCAGGGAACGACCATAATGCAAACAGCACAAGCACAAGCAATCCCAGCCGGAAAGCCTGGTTCGGTTTGTACGGATGCTTATTTTGCAAACCCTGACTATATGTATACCTTCACACCAGAGATGCAGAATAAGCAGCAAAAGGCAGCACTCGAAAAACTCGATGGAACTCCAGCTCGATTCAAACGGCAGAAAGACATCTGGGCAAGGAGCAGTACCTTTTCCGTGGCACTCGACGCACCTGTTGGATATGTCGCTAAAAAAGTAAATGGCAAGCCTGTGGCTATCCCTGCCAAACTCGCCAAAGAGATGTACGATGCCGCTTTTAATGCCAACCGCGACCCAAAAGCGACACGCAGACGAGTGGCCGAACTGAATAAAAAATATGCAAAATACGCCACATTCGGTCAGCAAATCAATTTGATATTTTCACCAGAACAGATCCGAGAAAATACCAAAATGATTCGCGAATCTAGTGCTTTCATTGCCGCCGTGATGACACCCGCACAAAAGCAAGCAGAGCGAGACAATGTAAAAGCCTCCGCAAAGCAGATGGGGATGTGTCCAGCTCTGTCTAATCCCGCTCAGATGACCTATGTAACGCTAGTAGTTGGGCAACGACCAGAACTCGATCGCAGGCTGCGTGAGGACAAGACTGGTGCTACTTTCTTTAAGTAAGGAATTGAATCTAAATCTCACCGCCAGATCGATCTCGAAAAAAGATTCATCCGATTTTCATCTCGCTTCGTATACCTATATAAGAGCTAAACAGAGACTTTGTTTCCGATCGGATCGAAACACTTCTGTCTGACAATATCCGCGATCGACTCACCTACCCTTTTGGAAATTTTTACTGCTATGAAACTCACTTCTCTATCTACAACCGTTCGTACTCTCGGTATCGTAGTTTTGCTATCTGCGATCGTCGGCACAGCAGCGGAGGCTAACCATCATTCTAAAACGGGCGAGAAAACGTCAGTCACGACCATAGCAAAACGACCCGCTCCAACTCAGACGATCGTTGAAATTGCCGCTGGCAACTCTTCTTTCTCAACCCTAGTGAAAGCTGTACAAGCAGCGGAACTAGCCGAAACTCTCTCTGGTAAGGGGCCATTCACGGTCTTTGCACCAACCAATAAAGCTTTTGCAGCCTTGCCAAAGGGCACCCTAGAGAAGCTCCTAAAGCCAGAAAATCGCGAGTTGCTGCGGAAGGTGTTGACTTACCACGTCGTTTCGGGCGATCTAATGGCGAAGGATCTGCGCTCTGGGCGCGTGGCAACTGTCGAAGGTAGCACCGTCACAGTCCGGGTACGGCATGGCAGTGTCCGAGTCAACAATGCCAATGTTGTCAAAGCCGATATCGATGCGACCAATGGCGTGATTCATGCGATCGATCGCGTCTTGCTACCAAAGGGTCTGTAGTCCTTTTTGCGTCTTCCCTGGTAGATCGATTGCCAAATCTAGACTTGGCAATCGATCTTCATATAGGTTGTGAGCTTTTCTAGATCTACAACGCTCTAAAAAGATTCGGTCGATCCGCCGGATTGAGAGGCAAGGATCGAGCGCGAGGGGGGAGTTTTTGATGGCTCCAGTTCGGTAAATCGACCGTCTGGGCGGCGCGCTTCGCGTTCGAGCATTTTTATCTAATGGTCAAAAACTGAATTCCTTCTAGAATCAGGATTACCGCCCAGACAAAGATCGCGATTCCTGCTGCTGCTGCGGCAATATCTTTAATTTTGCCAATCTGAGTATCGTGTTGCGGTTCGACAAAATCGCAGAAGATTTCGATCGCACTATTAAATAGTTCAGCGCACAACATCATGCCAGTTGCTAGTAAAATAATGCTCAAATCGACCCATCGATAAAGCATACAGGCAATGAGTAAAATTGGGATCGACAACACCAGTTTATACGCAACACTAAAATCTGTGATGACAGCAGATTTTAGTCCTTTGAGCACAACTTTTATTTTCTTAATCGGATGATAACCAGGCGTGCTATATTTTCTTGACATTTACAAATATCCTCAAGACTAGTCTAACCCAGCTACCTCAAACATGAGACTGTAGGGATAGGTTTATCCTAACAAACATCGTTGGCGTAAGCGCAAGGCGCAGGCGTTGCCAACGCGTAGCGTCTGCCTGAGCAGAAGCCGCGCCGCGAGGTAATCGCTTCAAACAACATTACCCGCATTCCGCAGTTCGACTTGAGTATTCAGACGGTCTTTGCGATCGCGCCAATCGGGTAGAATGCTAGTTAATAGCCGATAAAAATTGGGCGAGTGATTGGGAAATCTCAGATGACACAATTCGTGAATCATCACATAGTCGATACAATCTTTGGGCGCAGCAACTAGGAGAGGATTGAGAAATATTTTCCCTTTGGGGGTGCAGCTTCCCCAGCGTTTGGACATGTTACGAAGTTCAAAGCCGATGGCAGGATCGATCGCGTAAGTTGTGACTAATTTGGTACAATAGGTGTAGCGTTCTGTGAATATTATCATTGCGCGATCGCGGTACCAATTAATAATCAATCTTTCTAGGTGTTCTCCATCTAATGGCGTTGGAGTGCTAAGTTCTAATCTACCTTGCCATAGGCGAATTTTGGAGATTGGACTTTCAATTAATTTTAACCGATATTGGCGACCTAAATAACGATAACCTTCACCAGAGATACATTCGGCGGCGGGTAATGGTGGGGCATATCGATCGAACCCGCGTTGTTGTTTGGCAATCCAGGTGGCTCGATGAATGACTTTGGATTCGATCGATTCTATGGTTGCATCTACGGGAGCTTTGACGATAATACTACTATCTGGATGGACTTCGATCGCCAAAGTTTTTCGAGGAGAATATTCGAGGGCGAAGGTGATGTTTTTGCTACCATAGGGTACGCGATGAATATCAGTTGACTTCATAGGTTTTGGCGATGTTGACAATTTTATGAATTATTTCATCTAGATCGCCCCAGGGAATAAATAATTTATGGGTCTTTTTTAAGTTGTGGACTAGATCGTCGATTTCGTCGAGCATTCGATTTTGGATATCTTTATGATGTTGCCAGTCACGGACTTTATGTTTGGTAATGATATCTTCAATGCCGATCGATAATAAGGCTAATACCGCTGAATTATCGATATTGCCGTCGATGTTGCCATCGATTGAAATCGAGGCTAATATTGCAAAGTCCGCCTGCACGGACTGAGTTGTATAGGTAGACTTTGATTCACGAACAACAGATTGAACTTTATAGTCCGCGTAGGCGGACTTTGCTTCACTAGCCTCGATTTCAATCGACGGCGGTATCGACGGCAATATCGATGGAGATATCGATAATTTGTCTTGCAATACATTATAAAATGCTCGCGCTTGGGGACGATTTTGTAACGCCACAGGAACGGTATTTGCACCCCCATTGCGGACGGTTTCCATATGTGACTTCATTTGCTGGAGATAGTCGATATCGCTGAGGCGTTTGGCTCGGTGTGCATCGATCGCAGTTTGAATCAATTGACTCAATCGTAAGTATAAAACTGGATCTTCTTCCATTCGTTCGATCGCAACTTTTTTTACTCTAGCGGCGATCGCATCAGCTTGAGCCGCAGCTCCTACAATACTTTCGATTTCCGCATTCGATCGATCCAAATCAAAGATATCTACAGGCTCGATAATAGTAATAAATTCCGATGCGCCGATTTCTTTCTCTACCATTCGCCGAATTTGCTCGTCAAATTCCGAATATTCTACTATCTCCCCATATCTTTTTTTAACCATCCCTCGCAGTTTTAACCAAGATTTGATATCTTCGAGATAGCGTTGTTTCGTCGATTCAGGGGTATCGGCTTGGAAAGGGGAATTACTGAGGGCGAGTTTGAGAGTTTTGGCAAAATCACTCAAACATTGATAAAATTCATCCCGCCGATCTTGGGGTTGCAACCATTGCTGGACACTTTCAGGATCTTGACGATTTGTTACCCCTTTAAATACATCCCAAACAGCAGCATGGAGAGTAGGAAGTTTAGCAATTTCTACTCTGATATCAACCAAAGCACCCTCGATATCTTCTCGATCGAATCCTTCCCTTTCTAAAGCGGCATATATTTCTAAGGCTTGATTCATTTCGCCAAAGATGCCTCGATAATCGATGACTAATCCGTAATCTTTGCCCTCAAAGATGCGATTTACTCGTGCGATCGCTTGCAAGATATTATGTTCTTTGAGCCGCTTATCGATATACAAAACTGCATTGCGCGGCGCATCAAATCCAGTTAACAATTTATCGACGACAATGAGTAAATCTGGATTGTCTTCCCCATCATCGCCCTTGAATTTCTCGATTAGCTTGTCTTGATATTTTTTGGGCGTACCATACATCGCCATCATATCCTTCCAAAACCGTTGTACCTCTGAGAGATCGGCTTCATTGACACTATCGTTATCTTCGCGAGTATCTGGAGGTGAAATAATCACAGCCGATCGAACTTTACCCCAACCATCGAGTAATATTTTATAATTAATCGCGGCGCGTTTGCTCGATGTAGCAAATTGTCCTTTCAACCCCGTACCTTTGAAATGTTTAGCAAAATGCTGACTGATATCGTAAGCGACTTCCGCCATTCTTGCATCAGCTTCATACAAAGGTTCGGCACTTTTGAACTTTCGTTTTAGATCGGCTTTTTGTTCTACATTCAAGTCAGCGGTAATTCGCTCAAACCATTTATCGACGGCTTCAGTATTTTTGAATTCACTCTCTCTACCTTCATAAACAATTGGAACCACTGCTTTATCACCCACAGCTTTAGGCATAGTATAAGAGTGAATAAAGCCACCAAATTTCTGAGCGGTACTTTTATCCTTTTTGAGTAATGGCGTACCCGTAAAGCCAATATAACAAGCATTGGGGAATACATTTCGCATCTTAGCGTGAATCTGTCCATATTGCGATCGATGGGATTCATCGACGAGGACAAATATATTAGAACTAGGATTTATCCCTTTTTCTCTCGCCACCGTATCAAATTTATCGATGACAGTGGTGATAATTTCAGCTTTGGGTAAATTCAAAAATTCTAGCAACTCTTTACCACTACGCGCTTGAGTTACGGATAAATTGCATTTACTAAATGTTTTCGTTAACTGATCGTCTAAATCTACTCGATCGTTAACTAGTATAATCTTGGGATTGAGAATAGTTTCTTCTCTAACTAATGCTTTCGCCAACATCACCATCGTCAGTGATTTTCCGCTTCCCGTTGTATGCCAAATTACGCCACCTTGACGAGAAGAATCGCCCCGCACCTGCTTGACTCGATCGATCGTTGCTCTAACGGCGAAATACTGCTGATACCGAGCAATCTTTTTCGTTCCCCCATCGAATAAAACATAGCCATGAATCAGATCTAATAATCTCGCTGGAGTCAGCATACCATACAGCATTCGATCCTGTGCTGACACTGCTCTAATTCCCGCCGCCCACAATTCTTTGATTTTCGACTGTACCCAAGTTTCGCGCCAACTGAGTAATTTTTGACTCTCTACTTGAGCTAGTGGAACATTGATTAAAGCATAAAGTTCGGCTTCAAAAGCTTCGGGGGTGGCTTCTTCTTTCCACACCGCCCAAAATTCTTTATCAGTGTAAGTTGTACCATATTGAGCGGAATTTTGGGCGATCGTCACCAATATTTGAGTCACACAAAAAAAGTGGGGAATCTCATCAGGGCGATGATTGCGAAGGTGTTGACTAATTGCGTCGCCCATTGCATCATTGAGATCGGGACGTTTACATTCGATCGCCACCAACGGAATTCCATTCACAAAGACAACAATATCGGGGCGACGAGTTTGGGTACTATTGAGACGTTCGATTTCAAATTCATCAGTAACATGATAGACGTTATTTGCCGGATTTTCCCAGTCGATATATTTTAGTTGATGGCTTTTCTTGTCGCTATCGATCGTTTGTTCGAGACTTTTGCCCAATACTAATAGATCGTAAATCAGTGAGCTAGTAGTGTAGAGAGCATCGTAAGGAAATTGACTAATTGCAGCAACAGCAGTTTGAATATTCGCATCGCTAAATGGATAAAATCTACCCCGATGTTCGATCTGATTTAGCTTGTGAAGTTGGGCGGTAAGGATATCTTCGAGGACTACTTTCGATCGTTTTCCCTGACGATGAGTGAGTGCTTCTGCTGGCGTGATGTAGGTATAGCCGATATTTTGGAGCAGGGCGAGGGCGGGGATTTGAGAGGAGATAACTTCACGCAGATCGATCGAGGATGGGTTCATAATAATTGCGTAGGGTGTGTTATCGCGGAGCGTAACGCACCTACTCCACCATAATTTAAACATTGCGTAGGGTGTGCGATCTACTCTATTTCCCAATCTTCAAGTTGCAGATCGTCAACACGCTTAAACTCTCTAGTATTATGGGTGATAAGAGTTAAGTTATGATTTACTGCGATCGAGGCTATTTGTAAATCATACGGGCTGATTGGAGTCCCTAATGATTCTAATCGAGTGCGAATAGTTCCAAATATCATTGTTGCGGAGTCGTCAAATGGTAGCGATACAAATTGAGCTAAAAAATCTTGCTGTGCAGCCAGATTTTGCTCTGGCTTTGCACTTTTGAGCGCACCATAAAATAGTTCAGATTTGACAATAGAACAAACAGTAATATCTTGGGTTTTTATCGATTCCAATTTCTGTTTTAAGGTTGAATTTTTACCGCGCAGATAAATAATGCAGGTATTGGTGTCAAGTAAAAATTTCATAGGATCGGTTCGCGTTCTGATTGTTGTCCTTGGGGATGACGGATAAAGGCTTCATCATCTATGCAACCATAAAATTTGGGCGAGGGATAGGTAGAGTCTGAGATTTGAACACTAGACTCGGTGAGACTATAGTTGTGTCGCAAGAAGGCAATAAAGCTCATCACTTGTCGTTGCGCTTCTTGTGGTAGTGAGGAAAATTCATTTAACATTTCCTGGTTGGTCATAATAACACCTCTGGATGATGATTTTTATTTTACATTAATTCTATCGATATTTATAGGTTGTCATATACTGCATCTTCAGAATTGTCCCAGACTTGTGAAAATGATGCTTCTGACAGTTTAGCGATCGATATATTTGTAGGGTGTGTTATCGCGAAGCGTAACGCACCGTCACCCACCGCGATTGCTATTGGTGCGTTACCCTTCGGGATAACACACCCTACATCTAAAATCATCTAAATCCTGATGCGCCCGGTGAGTAGTTGTTGCATCAATCCTAGTTTCTGTTGTTTGTAAGCAGCCAGTTGTTTTTCTAGCATTGATATTTCCTCATCGGCAGCAGAGAGTACAGCAGCAATTTTTTCCTGTTCTGGAAATGATGGTAATCTAATCGACGACGATCTAATTATTTGAGCGTTTAAATTAGGCTGCCCACCTTGAACTTTTTTAATAATTTCAATCATCGAATACTGTAGAAAATAGAATAGATAATCATTAGCACATGAATCATTAGGAACTATAGCTAAGATTGCTTGATTGATGGCGGCACTAATTCTACTAATTCCAATAACTCCAGCAGTAGCACCATACATAGCAATTAAAATAGTGTCTGGCGAAACAATTTTAGCACTAGAATTTTTCAGTGCTTCTTCTGTTATTTTCTCTTCTGTACTCCAAATATTCTTGATATTTAGCTCACCTGATTTTATCCAGTGAATATCACCATTGTAATATTCTGGATTGGTACGAGATGGTGTACCTCCTGAAAAAGTTACTGCAATTTCGCCAAGTAACTTTACTGAATACTCACTACCCTCAAACTCCTTAAAACGTTTCTTACCAGTCAATAACTGCTGCATCAGCCCCTGCTTCCGCGATCGAACCCTCCCAATCAACTTCTCCAGCAGATCGATCGACTCATCCCAAACCCCAAGTATCTCCGCAATCCTACACTGCTCTAAAAGCGGCGGATAGGTAATTTCTAACTTTTTAAAATATGGTAGTCCAATAGTTTTTATCGTAGAGCCGACAGCCATTCGTTCAAATTCATGCTTCATCATTTGAAGCCAATAATATAAGTAAATATTGTGTATGATATTTTTAGATGAGCATTTCCATACTATGAAATGCTGACTTACTGCCATTTCTTCTTTGAGGATTGCACTTTTGCCAACTCCGGCATCTCTTGAGAGAATCACCGTTCCCGCAGGATGTTTAACAGCAGAAGAATTTTTTATTCCTAATTCAGAGATTGTTTTGTCAGTATTAGAAATAAATAGATTATCTAATTTACTTGAGTCTGCAAGCGACACCCATTTAATTTGACCATTCCAATATTCGGGGCTGCTTTGACTTGGTGTATGACCACTTCCTCTATCCGTCACATCATCTAACAATGAAGTAGTCCAGCTTGATGAATACTTGAATTTCATAAGCCCAACTCCTCCAAATACCCAACCATCCGAAACTTAACCTTAGATAACTGCTCCTCCAAACCATCAATCTCCGACTGAACCGCCCCAATATCGATCTCCGCCTCCTCCTCAAAAGTATCCACATACCTGGGAATATTCAGATTAAAATCATTCTCCTGAATCTCATCAAACCCCGCCAAATAAGCATACTTCTCCACCGTTTCCCGCTGCGTGTATGCCGCCACAATCTTAGCGATATCTTGCGCCCGAAGATTGTTCTGGGTTTTCACATCTGCATAATCCCGACTGCCATCGATAAATAGCACCTTGTTGTCTGGTTTATTGCGCTTGAATACCAACACCGCCGCCGGAATTCCCGTTCCGAAGAAGAGATTACTCGGTAAACCAATCACCGCATCTAACAGATTTTCAGCGATT
>JANMEL010000243.1:0-1645 GCA_031376885.1 Chamaesiphon sp. OTE_70b_metabat_96
TAGGGGCGCGGTCTTGTGCCCGCCCTCGCTTATTACTTATTACTTAATTAAGATGATCGATCGGATTTCGATTATTATGCCAGTATTGAATGAGCAAGCCAATATCCAGAGCGCGATCGCCAGTATACTTACAGGTACCAATATCGAAGCGATCGTCGTCGATGGTGGTTCTACTGATGATACCTGTAAACTAGCACGGGCGCAGGGTGTGACCGTTTTGGCTAGTACTGCGGGGCGTGCCCACCAAATGAATCTGGGAGCCAAAGCTGCTACAGGCGATATTTTGGTATTCCTTCATGGTGACACCCGCTTACCTGCTGGATTTGACACTTTGATTCGAGCTGCTTTGAGTACCAACAAAGAACAAATACCCATTGCTGGAGCATTTGCCTTGAAAATTGATGCACCTCAAGATCGACTACGCTGGGTAGAAATCGGTGCAAATTGGCGATCGCGTTGGTTACAAATGCCCTACGGCGATCAAGCAATTTTCTTGAGAGCAACTGTATTCGCCGCAATCGGTGGTTTTCCCGAATTACCAATTATGGAAGACTTTGAACTAATCCAACGATTGAAACGACGAGGATCGATCGTCATCATTCCCACACCCGCCATTACTTCTGCGCGAAGGTGGCTAGAAAAAGGGATATTCAAGACTACTCTAATCAATCAATCGATCGTTTTGGGCTATCTACTCGGATTTAGCCCAGAGCGTCTAAAACAACTATATCGTCGAGCCAAGAAAAAAGTGACACGAAAGCATCCAAGACATTAAACCCGTATTTCTCACAAGTTTCCTAGTGCAATCTCTAAAAGCACTATAGAGACTGAGTTTGATGGCGATAGAGAAGTGCTGCCTTGAGCAGGTCGCACATTCAACTAAAAAATAGCCAAGTGTGTTTTTGATGAAGATTTTCATGTTTTGGCATGTGGTATAATTTTACTAATTTCCTGGTAATGGAGGTTTATATGGTTGCAGCAAAAGAACATTCGCCTCGATTCACCCTAGATGAATACTTTGCTTGGGAACAGCAGCAGGAAGTCAAGCACGAGTACTTTGACGGTGAAGTCTTTGCGATGAGTGGTGGCACGACAGACCACAGTAGAATTGCCACTAACATAACTACCCTAATCGACAATCATTTAGGCGATGGCGGTTGCCAAGTTTTTAACTCTGATGCCAGAATTAAAATTCAAGCATCTGAAAAGTACGTCTATCCAGATGTGAGCGTGACTTGTGACGAACGCGACAGACAAACACCCCAGTTCAATAGCTATCCCTGTCTAATCGTCGAAGTACTTTCCCCCAGTACAGAAGCGTACGACCGAGGGAAAAAATTCAAACTCTATCAGCGATCTACCAGCTTAATTGAATACGTCCTGGTTAGTGCTGAAGAAATCGAAATTGAAGTATTCCGCAAGAACGAGCGTGGTAAGTGGGAAGTGACCAATTACGCCGCTGGAGATAATGTAGAACTAGAAAGTATCGACCTCACCTTTGCGCTCGATCGAGTCTATCGAGGCATCAGTTTTAACAATTCACAAATCATCGAATAAATAAGTCCTTCACTAATCTCTCTTCTGCCATGTATCAGTACCAGTTACCCAGATACCTACCTACCGCTGACGAACTGCCCAATTCTGA
>JANMEL010000249.1:0-39512 GCA_031376885.1 Chamaesiphon sp. OTE_70b_metabat_96
GTAGGCTAGCGCCGAAGTAGAGGGTGGACTCCTGAAGACTGGGAAGCGGAAGGGCAATGCTTAAGGCAACCTGAAAGCAAAACAAGTTAATTAAATGCACTTTCGGCAATCGCGGGCGGGCAGTCCGAGATTTAAAACGGATGTGGAGGGCGTGTAAGACTTGCTTGCAAGCAGTGCCCGGTGAAGCGTCAACCCCATTCGGCGACCATTCTCCTTTCTTAGGTTGTGGCGTGGTGAGGAATCCCCCCGATTCATCGGTGGGGAGGATGTCAAAATTGATAATGGAGTAAAAGACATATCCCCGACTTCTCCAAGAAGTCGGGGATATAGCGTAATTCTAAAAAATCGACAAACTTAGAACTTTATTTCGATCGAGCGCACCAAGTCAATAACATGGCACCAATGCCCAATTTACTCGCTTCCAATACCCAATAAATCGAGTGCATTTGATTCATCTCTGCTGGCACCGATTTTGTCAGAGCCAAAATATCTAGATCCATTCCCAGCCCGCTCATATAAGGCGTAAGAACAAAAGTATAACTCAAAGCGATCGCCAACAGCATCAAAGCACCAGCTCGCATCTTCCGACTAGCATAAATACTCGTGCTATCGACATACCCCACAGCCAAAATACTACTCAACGCTGTTGCGGCACAAATCGTCTCTACCCGATTGAAAACCCAAAAGATGCCGTAACTCGCCGAAGCGAATCCACTGCTCTCCATCATCCCTGTTGCCCAGAGTGTGGGCATGATCACTAAATCCAAGATCGTACTGCAACTGAGCCAGAAGCCCAAACTACAAATGGCAAGAGTCTGCCATCTTTTTAGTAAACTTACTCCCTCAGAGCGTAAGTCGCGCTCTCTGCCATTAAATGTTTGCATCATCTCGTTTGCCTCAGTTCGGTCATCTATGTTCAGGATAACTTATGGGGCTGATAAGTAATACTAATTTTTGTGTCACTATTTATGAGGAAAGCCCTAATCGCTGGTTTCCACCACCTCAAAGTAGCGATCTTCAAGCAAAAAAGTACCACGATCGAATTTTATCACCCAATAATTTCCAGGCTGGCGATCGACAATTTGCCCCAAATCCCCGACAGCCAATAGGTTTGGCGGGCGGAGCATGGGCATGGGGTCGGCAGTTTTGAGATGTGTTGGTAAAGACACAATCCGAATCATATCTCCATGATTAAATTTAATCGACATTGTGAAACGTGAGGGGTAAGGGTTCAGGGGTGAGGGTTCAAGGATCGGCAGGAAGTGTTGTATGGAGTAAGGATTTCCACATTGCTCGCTCGATCGGAAATGCCTAACATAATTGGAAGTAGGCACCAAGCTAAACTCTCAATCCAAAATCCAAAATCCCATGACCACCACCACACCAATTGTACCGTCAACTCAACCACTACCAGGACAATATTGGGAGTGGCGAGGAGCGCAGATTTATTATGTGCAAGCGGGGGTAGCTAGAGCCGATCGATCGCCCTTATTATTAATACATGGCTTTGGAGCCTCGACAGATCATTGGCGTAAGAATATTTCCGAACTTATTCAAGAATTTCAGGTATGGGCGATCGATCTAGTTGGGTTTGGGCGCAGTGCAAAGCCAGGATGGAATTATACTGGAGATCTATGGCGCGATCAAATTCATGAATTCATCACCCAAGTCATCGGTAAACCTGTGGTACTTGCGGGTAATTCTCTCGGTGGTTATGTCGGTTTATGTGTCGCTGCCAATCATCCAGAATCGGCTAATGGTCTAATTTTACTCAATAGTGCTGGGCCATTTACAGATAGCACTCACCCCAAAGAACCTAGTCTGATTCAGAAAGTTTTAAATAAGGGAATTACAGGTATTCTTCGTCAACCATTGGGGAATTTAATCCTGTATAAATTTGTTCAGCGCAAAACGTTTATTCGGAATACGCTCAAGAAAGTATATGTCGATGCAAGTGCAGTTACAGAACAATTAGTCGAGGAGATCTATCGCCCTTCATGCGATCCAGGCGCACCCCAAGTATTTGGATCTGTTTTCAGCAATCAACAAGGTGAGAAAGTCGATATTTTATTAGGTAAAATGCAGTGTCCGTTATTGATGCTGTGGGGCGAAGGAGATCCGTGGATAAATGCTCGCGATCGCGGGATGAAATTCAAACAATACTATCCTAAATTGCAAGAACATTATCTAAATGCAGGGCATTGTCCGCACGATGAAATCCCGACTCAAGTAAATGCGATCGTCCACAATTGGGTGAAAGAATATTGTAGATCGTAGCAATAAATCCCCGACTTTTTAGAGAAGTCGGGGATTTGTTATGACGATCGAATCGCACCTGTAAATAATGTATCGGTGAGATTTGCTCGATCGAATATAGCATTATGCAGATTGGTATAGCTGAGATTTGCCCCAGTCAGATTTGCATCAGAAAAATCAGCCCCAGCTAAATTTGCCCCAATCAAATTCGCGCCACGTAAATTAGTAGCGTGTAAAATTGCTTTAGTAAAATTAGTTTTGGCTAAATTACTCCAAGCCAAATCCGCACTGGTTAAATTTGCCCCTGCTAAATTAGCTAACACAGCATAAACATTGACTAAATGCGCTCTATTCAGCCTTGCTCTAGTTAAATTGGTTCGATATAAATGCGCCGAACCTAATTCAGTTTCTACTAAACTTGCTTGACTCAAATCAGCCCCAGCCAAATTAGCTTCGTTTAAGTCTGCATATGATAGAGTAGCGCGATCTAATTTAGTTCGATCGAGATTTGCCCCGCGCAACTTAGCCGAACTCAAATTAATACCGATCGCATTTACCGCCGACAAATCTGCACCTTGGAAATCTGCCTCACTAAAATCGCTACCCATTAGAGTAGCATCGGTGAGATTCGATCGCCGAAAACTAGCACCTTTCGCGCTACCATTAATCATCTCGATCGAGCTTAAATTAGCATCCATCAAATCCGCACCATCGAGAATCCCATTATTAAAATTTGCCCCCGTCAAATTCGCCGCGATTAGCTTAGTACCTTGCAAATTCGATCGCCGAAAATTTACCCCATGCAGATCCGCACCGCGCAAATTGAGCTTCCTCAATTGAGCATCACTCAAATCCGGCACTTCCGAATGATTTCCCCGCCAATCCAACCAGGCTACCGCACCCAGGCGCAATACCTCCTCCGCTCTGACACCCATTCGTCTCTCCTACTTACTGCGTTCGGGAAATGGACGACCAGGAAGAGACTCCAAGGCGGCTAGAATGCCCCCCTCAGCCGCCACAATGTCCCGCTCTTCCCCACCCAAGTACAACCGACCAAAAGCTCCCACAGCCGAAATTTGGAGGATATTGATCGATGCCGCTTTCTCCGCTTCATTCGCCGCGATCGCGGCATAAGCCGCTGGCTCTACTTCCAATACATACAAAGTTTGCCCAGCGAGAATCATATTCCCCCGCCGACTGCGATTGATCATCTGAGTATGATGGGCGGTAATATTCCGAATAATCCGACTCGACAACACTCGCGGCTTGAGACAATCAGACTGATTTACACCCAAATATTGTAATATAGCTTGCCCAGCAGCGCGAACATCGCCCTGATTGCTAGCGTGGATTTCCATCAACCCATACAACCGCTCGATAATCTGCACGCCTGGTTTCACCTGTGCCGATTTGAGCGCGATATCCATCATTTGGTTGATTTCTACACCGGGCGAAACTTCAATCCACAGTGAGGATTCTGATGGCAACGGCAAAAATCCCTGGGCTTCAGTGCCCAGATATGCAGCATGTTGGCGTTGCAATCGATCGATAAAAACGTAACTGCGAAGGTCGATTCCCAAAGCTTCCTAACATTTATCCAGCCTGTCCAGTATACCTCAGTTGGTCGATTCCTCACTCATTGGTCTAACCCCATCTTTGGAGAATCCTCAAATCTTTTCATTAGCGATCGTGTAGATGAATCGATAGCCCGCATCATATTCTTGTTGTTGGCGTAAGTGCCCATATTGACGATCCCAAGCCTTTGTTTTCAGATCGTCGCGTAAACTTGTCAACCCTCGATCGAGTTCGGTAGCTGTCATTTTCGCAAATGAGGAAATACCATTGCGAATATTACTATCTAAGTAGAGTTCTGGTTTCGCCCAACCAACTGCGGCAAATGAGTCTGAAAGATCGTTAGGTAATGGGAAAGGGCTGATATTTACAGTTGAATTCGAGATCGATTCAATTTCAGATATTAACTTTGGAACTGGTAGGAATGTAGACTGAACATCTATCATAAATGACGGGAAATAATTTACCAACCAAAAACTAGAAATTAATTCTGGATCGTAAGTAAACAGAATAATTGCCCCATCACCAATAATCCGATGTATTTCTTTTAATGCTTGTCGATAATCTTGGAAATGGTGAAAAGCTAGCATGACGATCGCGGCATCTGCCGATCGATCTGGTAAAGATATCTGTTCGGCAACCCCATCTATCCATTCAATCGATCGATGATTAATTGCTTGATTCCGCATCATTTCTGATGGTTCGATCGCTAAAACTCGATATCCTCGATCTGCAATAATATTAGCATAAGAGCCTGTTCCAGCTCCAATATCGGCAATCGTAGTCGCCTGTGAAAGTGATAAAATTTCTAATAGTTTTGCTGCGATGCGGGGGTCGCTTTTTCTTGTTTGAGTATAATTTCTTCCAATCTGGTCATAAAGTACCATTTTACTTTATCCTGTAAGTTCTAGTTCTATGGTTGGGTAGAAGCATTAACATGCTTGTTGGCAATGCCCACCCTACGAAATTATGCTGATAATGTTTGACTTAGAGCAATGCAATTGCCTTCACTATCTTCAAACTCAGCCACCCAGCCAAGTTCGCCAATAGATGTTTTGGGATACAATACTTTTCCACCCATAGCTACTGCATTAGCAAGGGTTTCATCTATGTTGTCAGTGTCAAAGTAAACTCTAATTCCTTGTGTGCCTGGAACATAGCTACCTCCTTTAGCCAAAGCTCCAGACGCGCCAGATCCTCCCTCTAATGAAGGAAAGTTAGCCATCTGGTTTCCATCGACATCCACGCGATCGAACTCGCAACCAAAGACCGCAGTGTAGAATACGATCGCACGCTCTAAGTCATCGACCGGAATCTCAAAGTAGTAAACTGTCGGGCGCATAACGTCTTACTTCTCTAAACTTCAATAGTAATTAGCCGTAGGGTGGGCATTGCCCACCATCGATATATCAGTCTATTTTGTTTGACATTATCCCTTAAATTTTGCAGTGATTCGGCTCATGGCTTCTTCGATATTGGCGCGACTATTGAAGGCGGAAATACGGAAATAACCTTCACCCGCAGCCCCAAAACCAGAACCAGGCGTACCGACAACATGGCAATTTGTCAACAATTTATCAAAGAAATCCCAACTAGTTAAACCGTCGGGAGTTTTCACCCAAACGTAGGGTGCATTAATACCGCCGGAAACTTCTAATCCGGCTGCGGAGAGTTTTTCGCGAATGATTTGGGCGTTTTCTAGGTAGAAGCTAATCAAGGCTTTGACTTGAATTTGCCCCTCTGCTGAATATACCGCTTCGGCACCCCGTTGGACAATATAAGAAACACCATTAAACTTGGTGGATTGACGGCGATTCCAGAGTTTCCAGAGTTCGACATCGCTACCGTCGGCGGCTTTGGCGGTGAGAGTTTTGGGTACGACGGTGAGAGCGCAACGGGTACCTGTAAATCCGGCATTTTTAGAGAAGGAGCGAAATTCGATCGCACAATCTCGCGCTCCTTCGATTTCGTAGATGGAGTGCGGTAAACTGGGGTCAGTGATGAAGGCTTCGTAAGCAGCATCGAAGAAGATAATCGAACCATTGGCTTTGGCATAGTCTACCCAAGTTTGAAGATAGGCTTTGGTGGCGACTGCGCCTGTAGGGTTATTGGGGAAACAAAGATAAATCAAATCTACCTTCTGGCTGGGAATCTGCGCCATGAAGCCATTTTCTGGCGAGATGGGGAGATATACCAAATTACCATACTCACCTTTCTCATTGGCATCCCCAGTATTTCCCGCCATCACATTGGTATCGACGTAAACGGGGTATACAGGGTCGGTAACGGCGATCGTGTTATTATGGCCGAAAATGTCGAGAATGTTCCCTCCATCGCATTTTGAGCCGTCTGAGATGAAGATTTCGTCAGCGTCAACATTGCAGCCGCGTGCTTGGAAATCATGTTCGGCGATCGCACTTCGCAACCAAGCATAACCCTGTTCGGGGCCATATCCTTTAAATGTATCCCGATTGCCCATATCTTCGATCGCTTTTGTCATCGCATTTCGACAAGCTGCGGGCAAAGGCTCGGTGACATCACCGATACCGAGTCTGATAATCGGCGCGGTAGGATTGGCTGCGGCAAAAGCATTGACGCGCCGTGCAATCTCAGGAAACAGGTAGCCAGCTTTGAGTTTCAGGTAGTTATCGTTAATAGTTGCCATAATTATTAGTCTTTCGATCGTCATTCAACAGCTTACCGCAACTCCGCAGTAGCATTTGCTTGGGCGATGTGAATTGTTTGTGCCCTTGGTAACGAGTAGCTCTTGCTCCCTCCCCTTGGCAAGGGGATGGCTGGGGAGGGGTAACAAGACTACGCAGGCACTCAAATAACTTTTCAAACACCCTCTTAGATCGGTGCAAGATTTGCATCCAGAGATTAGGATATTATTAACAAGGACAAAAATCTGCTTCGTAGTTGAAACCCCTCCGCAAAAATACCTATGGCAACTTCAACCCGGCGAAAATTTATCGCTTTGGTTCGGAATCGAACATGTCTATCTCAATGGTTTCAATCTATCGTTGATGCCCAATGGCAAGATCTAACAGCTCTCAATCTCAGAAATATAATTCCAACTCGTAGCTTGGTATCTATCGATGAAATTAGTCAGACTGTCGCACGACTCAAATCGATCGAAAATGAGTTGCAACGTCATCAATCAATTGAAAAATTGGCTTCATTAGGGCAGTATAACGATCCGATTAGTCCGACCGATCGTCAGGCGGCAATTCAAACTTTAGTTGAATTAATCCAGAATAGTGAAAATGATGAAACACTATGGATTGCTGTCGATTGCCTACGTCAATTAGCACCATCTCATCCTAGTGCGGGGCTGCGAAAATTAAAATCTCTCGACTTGGGTGAATTGGTAAATTTTGCGATCGATATTATTCCAAAAGGAGAGGATCGGTTTGATATATTATTACAACTATATCCAGATCGATCGACGGCTTGTTTACCAAGCGATCTGAAACTAATTTTACAAGATGAGTGGGGCAATAATTTACGAGAAATTGTCGCTGTTGGTGATGACTACTGCCTTCAGCTCAGATTGAGCGGCAAATTGCGGGAGATATTTAGCATCAGCGTGGTATTGGATGGAATGGAATCGATCGAAGATTTCGCGATCTAAACTCTATTATTGGTATTTGGCTATTATTATGACAAACTAGAGATCGGCATATCTTAGTATATCTCCAGTTTGCTATGAATTTAGACGAGCGATCTCCAAACTTGCACCGCCGCTCTTTTCGCTCTGCCAATCTTAGGGGAGCGAATTTTAGTGGGTTCAATCTTTGTGGTGTAGATTTTACCAATGCTATTCTGGATGAAGCTGACTTTAGTCACGCAGATTTGCGAGGAACAATTTTCAGGAATAGTAGTTTAGTTGGTGCGAATTTACAGGACATTAGATGTGGAGTTTCAGATAGGTATCAATTATTATTACAATTTATTTTATTTATTCTCGCAGTTTTATTAGGATTATTAGCTGGATTTGTTGGTTCGGCGATCGCTGGATTGATCCTGAATGAGAGCAGGGTATTAGCTCCTTATCAAGAGATTGAATTTTGGCTATCTTGGGGAAGAATTTCAGCACTATTAGCTATCAATTGTGGTGTAATTTATAGTTCGTCAATTATTTTATTGAGAAATCCTGTTCTGGCAGTCTTAGGTGGGATTAGTAGTGTTATTATTTTGGGAACACTTCTCGCATTAATGATTATTTATGCCTGTTTGCCGACAGGTAATTCGTGGGAATTTATCGGTCAAATGGTAGTGGCTGTTGAAGGAGCTGCAACGATGACTACTTTTCAAATTATATTTGTGACGATTGGCTTGGCAATTATCACAAATATTTTGAAATCCGATCGACAGACACTGGTTGCGACTATTATTGGTGTGGTAATTGCTGTGCTTTCAGCGATAAAGGCTGAATCATCATTGTATTTACAGATCGGCATCGTTACGATCTCAAGTATAGTTATTTATCTATCACTATTAATGGGTAGACATGCCAGATTAGAACATCGAAATTATCCTTTTATTCGGAATTTTGCTACAGATGTTGCGACTTATTATGGCACTTGCTTTGATAATGCCAATTTAACTAACGCAAATCTATCAGGTGGTATATTCATCAATACTAATCTGAATCGAGCCAATTTAATTTGTACCAATTTGCATAGTGCTGAACAGCTTAATTTAGCGAAAGTCAATCGAACGTTGTTGATAAATCCCCTAGTTAGAGATTTGTTAGTTAGTCATCAAGGGAGTAATGATGATTATTCAGGGGCGGATTTACATGGGGCTTATTTGGCTGGAGCTAATTTAATTAATGCAGATTTTACTGGAGCTAATCTGAGTGGTAGTAATTTAGCAGGAAGTCAATTAGATCGGGCTAATTTGACGCGGATATTAGCAGTAGGTGCCAATTTACAAGGCGCGAGTTTAACTGGAGCTTGCATCGCAGATTGGGCGATCGATCGCAGTACCAAGTTGGATGATATTATTTGTGAATATGTATATCTAAAGTCACCAGGAGAAGAGCGAAATCCTGCTAGCGGTATCTTTAGTTATGGAGATTTTACTCAGCTATTTCAGGAAATCTGGAATACGATCGATCTAATCTTTCATCAAGGTATCGATTGGACATCTTTTGGCACTGCTTGGCAACAAATCCAAATTGAGAATAATGGTATTCCCCTCGCAATTCATAGTATCGAACGCAAAGGAGAAGGTATAGTCTTAGTTAAGATAGAAGTTCCACCAGATTTGGATAAAGCTAGATTGCATGAGAGTTTTGAACGATCTTATCAATTGCTATTACAATCGATGGAAGCTCGCTACCAGGCTGAATTAAGTAGCCGCGATCGAGAATTGGCTATATATAAAGAACAACAAGATCGATCGTACCAAATTTTACAATCTCTGATTGCACCACCTCCGATCGCGCCTCAGATCGATCGAGTAGTCACGATCGAATTGGGTACGAGAGATCTAGATCGGAATCTAGTCGTCAACGTAAAAATTGGCAATCGTGGCACTACTCCCCATGCCGCAGCTATTGGGATCTTAAAATGTGAAGACGATCTGATGTTGGCTTACCGTGATTGGCAAATTGCCTATAGACAGTATCTCAATTCTGCTACTAGACTCGATATTCCTAGTCAGCAAAACACCAACTTAAAACAAACAGATCGGGCAGACAAATGTCAAATAACATCTCAAAATCTCAAGTACAAAATCAACGACTGGCTAGATAGCGAAGGATTTAAACCGATTAAAGAATTGATGCTCCAAGAATTGCACCCCGACGAATCGATCCAAATTGTACTGCAAACGGACGAACTAAATATCCGTAAATTACCATTTCAATTGTGGAACTTCTTTGACAAATTCACCCGTGCCGAAATTTCGATCGCCAGCAATACCTATCGATCGAATACTAAACAGAAATTAAGCAATCAAAACATCGAGATTCTAGCAGTATTCGGCAGTAGTGAAGGACTAAATCTAGAACTCGATCGCGAAGCATTAACCAAATTGCCCAATGCACGAGTAGAATTCTCGATCGAGCCTACCCGTCAAATCCTAAATGATAAATTGTGGGAACGACCTTGGGATATCATCTTCTTTGGCGGGCATAGTGCTAGCGATCCTAATTTGACCACCGGACATCTTCAGATCAACCCAACAGATAAATTGACGATTGATGAACTCAAATATGCACTCAAAAGGTCGATCGAGAATGGCTTGAAATTACTAATTCTCAATTCATGCGATAGCTTGGGATTAGCCACAGAATCAATCTCAATTCAACTTCCACAAACGATCGTCATGCGCGAAGTCGTCCCAGATATTATCGCTCAACAGTTTTTAAAAAACTTTGCGATTGCCTTTGCGAGTGGTTTACCCCTGTATCTTTCCGTACGTCTAGCACGGGAACAGTTGCAGGGATTGGAAGACAAATATCCCTGCGCCTCATGGTTGCCCATAATCTGTCAAAATCCGGCGGAATTATAACCGATATTCCGCACAGGTTAAAATCGTCGCTCATGTTGCAAAGTCCGCCTACGCGGACTAATATTTCCAACCCGCGTAAGGCTTTGTTTTGCACCACTAGCGGCGGTTTTAACTGCTGAGTAATTGACTATTCATCAGTGGATCTAAATCTAGATACTCCGCAATAGCATCGGCTAGATCGTCAAAAATTTGCTCTCGCTGGCTAGCATAGTCGGGTACTGCATTGGTGAGGGGGGATAGATTGCGGCGATGGCGGATTTGGTTGAGCCAATTTCGCCGCCAGATCCCGTTGTCAAAAATACCATGTAGATATGTGCCCCACACAGACAATTCTCGATCGACTAGCCCCAAGGATCGATCGATAAATAAGGCTTTATACTCACCGATATTAGCTTCGGCTAGGTGCCATTGACTGGTGCCTTGATGGATTTCATATCCAGCGATCGAAATCCCCGTTTGAGGGTATTTACTGGTAGTGGTGACTTGACGGGTGGTTTTGGTGTCAGCGATCGTCGTATTTAGAGGGAGGAGATTCAAGCCCAGATGTTCGCCAGATATACCTTCGATGCCTGTAGGATCGGCGATAGTATTCCCCAGCATTTGGAAGCCGCCACAAATTCCCATCACTGTGCCACCATTGGCTGTATAATTGGTAATTATCTCGGCCATGCCATTTTGTCTGAGCCAGTTTAGATCGGAGATCGTAGTTTTAGAGCCAGGTAAAATTATTGCATCACACTGACTAATTTGATCTCGATCGGTAATATATTTGAGATTGACACTGGGTTCGGCATCTAGTGGATCGAAATCCGTAAAATTGGAAATACGTGGAAATTTTATTACGCCAATAGTCAGATCGGCATTAGGTTTACGCGATCGACGTTCTAATAAATCCAACGAATCTTCAGCAGGAAAAACTTGCTCTAACATCGGAATCACGCCAATTACCGGAATCCCTGTGCGCTCTTCCAACCAAGTAATCCCCGACTCTAATAACGACCTTTGCCCGCGAAACTTATTAATAATAAACCCCTTAATTAGAGCGCGCTCCTCTGGCTCCAATAATTCCAAAGTCCCAACAATATGGGCAAATACACCACCTCGATCGATATCTGCAACTAGTACAGTATTTGCCCCCAAATAACTCGCCACCCGCATATTCGTCAAATCACGATGTTTGAGATTGATCTCCGCTGGACTTCCCGCACCTTCACAGACAATATAATCAAATTCCCCGCTTAATCGATCCAAACAACTAGTAATCGCCGCCCAACCGCGATCGAAATAATCTCGATAATAATCCGCAGCCTGCACCCTCCCCACCGGAGCACCCATCAAAATCACTTGAGAAGTCATATCCCCTTGCGGTTTGAGCAAAATAGGATTCATCTCCACCCTCGGCTCGATTTTCGCCGCCCAAGCCTGCACCGCCTGAGCGTGCCCCATTTCCTTACCATCTCTGGTAATATAGGCATTCAGAGCCATATTCTGCCCCTTAAACGGCGTAACTTTCAAACCCTGTCGAACTAACAATCGACAAATAGCCGCTGTAATCAGCGATTTACCTGCGTGGGATGTGGTTCCCACTACCATAATAGAATTAGTCACTTTAATTTTGGACATTTTGGCTCATTTCGGCTCATTTCGGCTACGCTCAATGCCAGCCGCTCAATGCCAGCCGCTCAGTATAAGTTTTGGATTTTGGATTGGATATACTGACTCGATCTACAAATAATTTAAAGTTGATTTAAGAAATCCCATTGATTCATCCATGTGGATTTTGTTACAGCCTTAATGATTTCGATGAAGTCAGTTTCACATTCAAAGTTTAACCCATATTTTTGAGCAACTGAATTAATAACTAAAGTCACCTCATCCTTTCTCATCAACCAATAATAGTTATGGCTGTCTAATGTTTTTTTTAGATTATTTCTAACCAATGTCGTCAGTTGGATATCATTTTCCTTGATGATACTGGAGTTGTCGAATAGAATATTTGTCTTTTCTCGGATATTGCGGTACCGCTGAGTTTCTTGCTCGATAAAATTATCTGAATATTTTCCTGCTAATACTTGACCTATTTTAGCATATTCTACTTGGAGAGATCTGAGGACATCATCTCGATCGATGGGATGATTTTTTTTAACCTCTATCCATTGACTCAGGATGACAGAGAGAAAATCTAAGTTCTCAAATATTGTTGATTCAAAAGTGTATGCACTAGCAGCAAATACATCTAGTTGATGTTTTTCTTTGAATTTAGATGCAATCGCCATTTGATGCTGGTGAGTCAAGAAATCCTTGTCGATAATTAGACATGATTTTTGCCAGAGACTTTGCCCATTCTTAATTGCAGAGAATACTGTTTTGTAAGCTAATATATTTTCAAAAACCTCGTTGATTCCACCTAGTACCCAAAACATATAACGTTTACCTGTGCCGAGCTGCTGCTTTAACAGTACATTCATGACTCTAGCATCATCCTCACCTTCAACGAATATTAATCGATCGCATTCGATCGCATTAATAAAGTCTAATCCAGTTATTTCGCCAATCGATCGAATTACTGGATTAATTAAAGATGGATAAATTCCTTTGAACCGTGGCTGAAGTCTTTCGATTTCTTGTCGATCGATCGGCTGATACTCTCCTGTTGATTTCCCGTCTAAATGAAATATTTGTTCGATCGGAGCCGAGCGAATAAAAGATTCATTATGAGTAGAAATGATAACTTGAGTCTTTTGAGCAAAGCGGGTGACTATTTCTACCAAACGCTTTTGAATATCTCGATGAATATAACTATCTGGTTCATCCAGCATAATCAATCTAAAATCGTTACCTTGTGAATCTGCTTGATAAAAATTCAAGAGGATCTCAACTAGCTGTAATGTGCCACTACCAAGCAAAGCAATATCTTTGAATCGTTCGCTGGATTCAATTTTGTATTTGACAACCACTCTGATATCCTTAGCCTCATCGAATAATATTTGGAATACTATTGTCTGTTGGTGATTGAAGAGAATATATGATAAATCTTGTCGAAATAAATCGAATAATCTTGGCAGTCGATAGATTTGAAAAAGTCTATTCCTCAAAGCCAATCCCGATTTTTGAGTCATACATAAATTTTCGATCTGCGGAGAAGTCAGATAATCTTCCGTGGCGGCTATAGTTGCAACAGGCGAGGCATAATAAATACTAAATGGAGCTGGTAAACCTTGAAGTAATGAATTAAACTTGTCAAAATTAAATGTTGTAAATTTATCCAATTCGATAATATAGTTATTGCCTGACTCTCCAATATTAAATCGGATGTCTAAATTACTCTCATCAGTTACTTGAAAAGTCAGATTCAATTTTATCTTATTCTTTCGTTGACAATCATGAAATATATCTTCAAAATTTGGACTGCGGACACTATTAATTTGGTCGAAAGCAAAATAACGGTTAGATGTTGGCCCTAAGATCCAATCATCTTTACGATAATTTTTCTGACTTCTTTTTGCCTGAGTCAAAAGTTTTTGGAAGCACTCATACCACAGAGACAATGCTTCCAATACTGTTGTTTTCCCAGAATTATTTCGCCCTGTCAAGATATTGACATCCTGATTAAAATTAATCGTGATATCTTGAAAGGACTTGAAATTCTGAATTTGAAATTTCTTGATAAACATACAACTGTTTTACAATCTCAGCAATTTGATAATTGCCATAACTTAACTGCCACTTCCGAGAATAAATAAACTAATTAACGTACTGCTATTCCAAAGACTATGCAATAGCATCGATGCTAATAGATTGCGAGTGCGGGTATAAACGACTCCGAGAATTATGCCTAGAGTAGTTAAAGGAATAATTTCTGAGAGACTCAAATGAGCGACTCCAAAAATCAGACTGCTAATGCCGATCGATGCCCATACAGGTACATAGCGAGTCAAGGAAGGGAGCAAAAACCCCCGAAACATGAATTCTTCAAATAGGGGTGCTGCAACTGCCGCAGTGAGGAAAAATAGCAGTAGAGCGATCGGATTTTTGCCTTCTAGAACAATTTGAAGTAGGGGATTACTACCACCTTTACCTTGCCAAATTCGATCGTTTAATAGTGATACCACAATCACAACTGGCGTGGCGACTAAAAAGCCCCCAATCCCCCATAGAAACCAGTTGGATTTCCACTGAAATTTAAACCAATCTTCAGCTAATGGTAGATAAGATTTAATCGATAGATATAAAACACCAATCCCCAAAATAGACATCAGAGTGTAGCTACTAAAGACATAAATGGCTTGCCCTTGGGTAGTTAATGTGGCTGGATCGATTAGGTTGCTAAAAATAAAGGGCAATAAAAATTGACCGACAAAGAAGAACCCTACCATGAATACTTGCCAAATAATTTCCCAATTCCAAGGAGTATTCCAGGAAGTATTAATATTGGCAAAGAGAGTATCTGAGATCGATACATCTGCTGGTTTCTGGATCAGCTTAATAATAGATCTAACTGCCACAAAAATGATTAATCCCACACCACCCAAGCCGAATATTAGTCTCGACGTAAAAATACCTGCTAATTTGATAAAGGCTGCTTCGGCGGTTGCTTGTTCGACTAGATTGAGTGTGCCTAGTTCGACAGATTTACCCAAATCGGTGTATAATTGGGAGTAGACTCGATCGCGAAACCAGCCATCGAAGTTGGTATCGATCGTCTGCTCAATTTTAGCAATCGTGCCTGCTTTTAGGTCGGATGGTTGTTGATAGATGTCTATCAGTATATCGGCGACATTTTTTGATTTCGATTGCGGGGAAATCTTTTTCCAAGTCTCAATCGCTACGGCTGATTTCCGATCGGCTGCTTGCAAAATGCCGATGCGAAGATCGAGTTTATCGATTTCTGCTCGTGCGGAGCCAATCGTCTGTTTGATGACATTAGCTTGAGCTAAATCCGCTGTTTTGGCATCTTTAGGATCTATTTTAGTTAAATCTGCTAAAATGCTATTCAGTGCGCCAATCGTCTGAACATCAGCTTCCCGTGCGGTTTGGTACTGTTGAGTAGATGACTTGAAGATATCCGCGCCGAGGAGAGATGTTTTCAGTGGAGCTAATTGGGCGAACTCTTCTGTCGGTTTCCATTCGGATGCTACCAAGACAAGATTGGTTTGATATAGCTCAAATTTACCTTGAATCTGTGGTCGATCTTTGGTGGCAAGTAGGGAGAAAATCAGCTTGAATAGTACCAAGCATGTCAAAATACTCAGTACAATGCGTCTGAGACTAGTAAAAGACGTAAGATTAAAACGATCGAGACTCATTAAAGTGGCAACTCAAATTTACAACCCGATCGTTATTATATGTCTTTAACTCAGAAGTTTGCCTATATTTTTAGCACGACTCTAGGTTTGAGTATTTTACTCTATCTATTACGCGCTTTTGGGATTGTTACTTTTCTCCCAGGCGGGATACTGCTAGTACTAATTGTCTTAGCAGTATCGAGTGGTTTTATCTATAGTATTTTGACTACCCAAAGATAACCACTGCTAATTCTTCCTTGGGCATGTTCAGAGCATGAACGAAAATACGGAATCTACTCGGCGCATTTTTGAAGGCAGAGGAACCCCCGTATGTAAATGCACGAAGCAGATTCCCAATAATTCATAATTATTAATTATTAATTATTGCGAACATCCCTCTTCCGATCGTTGCAATAAGCGATTCAAGACAATTTTACCACTATTGTTCATGACTTTGAGGCGGAGATAGTTGGGATCTTTGGATTGCCAAACTACCTGATATTTTGTGCCTTCATTATTCCAGGTATAAATCCGTCTTTGGGAAGTTCCCGCTACCTTAGCACCAGCCAATTCGATCGATGTTTGATTCTTATAATTATACCCTTGATAGCGATAACTATTATTCTGACGGGTCAAAGTCACTTGCCATTCTCCGTCACCAAAACCACCTTCTGGGCGAGCATTTGCACTTACCGCTACTGCTGTGCTAGGAGCTAAGGCTTGAGTCAATAGTGGTACACCACAACCTAAAATTAAAGCACTAGCCAAGTTAAATAATTTCATAAAGTCTTACTCACAATTTTGATTCGATTATATTATTTTCTACAACTTTGCTGTGGTCAATTTCGGATATATACAGGGGTCAGATGTCAGGGGAGAGGGGTCAGTTTGGGAAATCTGACGGCACTGATGGTTTGAGTATGTACATCTGTCTTAACTGCCCTGGCGGTTGCTATATTAATTTTTTCTTGGTGCGATCGGGGTGAGTATTTCCCACCCCGTAGTGGTCTATATTAGGTCTGAAGCGGTTAGTTTGCTCCTTCCCCATATGAACGGGATAATAAGCGATTTAAGATGGTTTTACCGCTGTTTCCAATCACTTTGACACGGAGATAGTTGGGGTCTTTAGATTGCCAAACTATCTGATATTTTGTGCCTTCATTATTCCAGGTATAAATTCGTCTTTGGGAAGTTCCCGATGCCTTAGCACCAGCTAAATCGATCGATGTGCCTGTCTCCAGATTAATCCCTTGATAGCGATAGCTATTGTTCTCACGAATTAGATTTACCCGCCATTCTCCGTCTGTAAAACTACCCTCTGGGCGATTGGCTCCGGCTACTGCTACGACAGGAGCTAATGCTTGAGTCAATAATGGTGCGCCCAATCCAAGAATTAATGCACCAGCTAAGTTCAATAGTCTCATAAAATACCTGTCTCGGATTGCGAAAGGGTGAACAATCCGATCTACAATCTAGCAAATGAGCTTTACGGATCTTTTGACAATTTAATTCTAGATGTTTCAATGTCGCTGGCGTTGGCGTTCGCGTAGCGTCTGCCTGTGCAGAAGCCTTTGCCTTAGCAAAAGCCGCGCTTCTCTGTCAGAGAGGCTACGCCAACGAAGTAGGTAATCGCGATCGAGAGATTGCTTCGGCATTGGTGTAATGACGATCGAATCAAACCAGCAATCACACCAAGTAACTAGAGGTAGACAACCTCAACCGATCGAAATCTGTGAGAGGATTGTGGTGAGTAGCAGCGGATCGATCGACATCGATCCTTAACATCATCCCTTCTTTCGCGACAATTGATGGGGGGAAAACCTCGGCGGCTCTAATGGCAATCTCATCCATAAATTCATCATCATGACTGGGATCGTGATGAAAAATCACCAATCTTTTTACCTGTGCGGCGATGGCTATTTTAACAGCTTCTTGCCAGGTAGAATGACCCCAGCCAACTTTGCTAGGATATTCTTCATCAGTATAAGTACAATCATAAATCAGCACATCAGCACGATCGGCCAATGCCAAAACCTCGCGATCCAAATCGGTGCTAAAATGCTCCGTATCAGTAATATAAGCGACCGATCGATCTTGCCAATTTACCCGATATCCCATCGCCCCACCAGGGTGATTCAATAACCCAGTTTCGACAGTGACATCACCCAATCGAACTCGATCGCCGTATTCGAGATTGTGAAACCTCAAATTTGCATCCATCACCTGTAATGGTACCGGAAAATTGGGCTGCATCATCTGATCGCTCAGACGTTGCTCGATCGTCATCCCACTAGGCATCGTCGCACCATAAATATCGAACTCATTCCCTGCCATGAATGCAGGCGAAAAAAATGGAAACCCCTGAATATGATCCCAATGAGAATGAGAGAAAAATAGATGCCCATTCACTGGGAGATGAGCTAGCAAGGATTGCCCCAAGACGTGAATTCCAGTGCCCGCATCGAAAATGAGCCGATGCCCACCCACTAGCATCTCCACACAGGGCGTATTCCCTCCATAACGGAGTGTAGCAGCTCCAGGGCAAGCTATACTTCCACGCACACCCCAGAAGTGAATTTTGAATTGGCTGTCTAATTTTGGCATGGCATAGATGAAGTCGATTCTCCGTTGGAGAGACTATGGCGGCGATGAGGCTGGCGACATAAATTATTATGCCCAGAAGATCGATCGGAAACGATCGCTTTGTCGATCGATTAGCGATTTATTCACATCTTGCACCAATGCAGAAATACTATTGACTTCGAGTGCGCGGCAACAATCTTCGCGATGGTCGCCACCGATTAAAAAAACTTGCGTTCTCAATATGCGTATGGTATGATTAGAATTAGACGCTATTATCAGTTTTGTTTCTGAAAAAGCCTGTAGGGGCGGGGGCTGATTGCTAAACCCACCCCTACGAATGCCCAAACCAAAACTCGCACTTCGACAAGCTCAGTGACCACCCTAGATCGGTAGATTAGGCTACCACAGTAAAGTTGTTATTGGTTAAACTCAGCCCAGTAGTGAGTTGAGCAAATTGCCCGCCATTAGTGCCAAACCCAGCCGTAGTAAGATCGGCATTGTAGAATAAATGACCGTTAGTAGGGTTGTAGACGATCTCAGTCTTGGCGATCGCCGCAGCAGCATCAGTAGTGACGACACTAAAATCAGCCGCAGCTAGAGCAGTGCCAGCAGATACAGCAGTAAAATAAGACTTACTCAACTGGATCTTGTCTTCATTCACTTTAAAATCAGTAATGCTATCGACACCCATCGCTGCTAGTAACTTCAACAAGGGGCTGCCGCTAAATGCAAAGGTATCATTTCCCGCTCCACCAGTGAGGGTATCATTTCCCACGCCCCCATTGAGGATGTTTTTACCGACACCCTCACCGACGATCGTATTATTACCACCATTGCCGATACCATTTGTATTGCCGACCAAATAGAGCTGTTCGACATTAATGGCTAGAGTATAATTGACTGTCGCCCGAACAATATCGGTACCTCCATTCACAGCTTCAGTGACGATATCGCCAACGTTATCGATGATATAAGTATCATCACCGATACCGCCGTTCATTTTGTCTGCCCCAACGCCACCGTCGAGAGTGTCGTTACCAGCACCACCAGCAAGAAGATCGTTGCCGCCTAATCCTGAGATTCGATCGTTACCTGCTAGGGCATCGATGGTATCAGCATTATTGGTACCCGTCAGGAGATCGTTACCTGCGGTGGGCTGTCGAGGTGCAGTAACATAAGTGTCACTCGCAAAGTCTTGTTTGATATTCTGGGTAGCGATCGTCACAGTTTTGGCTGTGCTAGTATCGACTACACCATCATTATCAAAATCCCCTCGGAAAGTAACACTATAAGTTCCAGGGGCAAGTCGCAGACTGTAACCGCCTGCGGTCATGCTAGTAGTAGTAAAGGTTTGACCATTGCTGATGGCATTAATAGTCACATTGCCTAAACCTTCGCCCACTGTATAGAAGTCGTTGTTCGTAACTTTATCTGTGTACACAACTCCAGTCAGGAAAGCATTCCCGCCAGCATCAGTACCAAAATTCTGCGTACTCATTACCCCATTGTATGTTGTCCCATTGCTGGTAAATGGGCCAACCAAGGAACTGATGCCGACTTCTCGAAAATTAGGATCCATCATATTGGTGCGATGTCCCCGCCCAGCGATGCCCGTATCGATAAATAAATCGTCGTGTTCTTGCCCGACAAAGGTAGTCCAATTGGGTGTTCCAGTCGTGCCCCGCCAAGCCAGATTTTCGCCAATTCGTCGCCAATCATACCCTGCGGTTTTGGCTCGATCCCAAACTTGGCTACCGTTGACACCTGCATGGGCGAAGGTATTGCGATCGAGCATCCACTGGGTATGACTGCGAGCCGCTTGAAAGAGTTTTAAATTAATCGCCAGGGGCTGTTTGGCGGCAGTAGAGATCGTGCCTGAGCTGAGTCCTTCATTGAGGTTGCCACCAAGTAACCGATTTGCTTCTGCTTGAGGATTGAGCCGTGCGCGGTTCAATAGCTCCAGCATATACTGGTCTTGGGCTGTTGGTTCGATCGCCATAAGATTTGAATTTACTGGATAAAGATCGATACAACGTGTGCTTTGACTTCACTCCTCAAGTGATTTAGCTATTAAGTTTACCGTTAAAGATCCGATCGAAACTGAAGTGCAAAAAAATTGAGCCTGTAATTAATGATGCGGGGTGATAAATTCGATCGATATAATGTAACCTAAGAGTAGATCGAAGTTTAAATTTTTGTAAAAAACTGTATCTATGATTGCAACTGCACTAAAACACGACGTTAAGGATTTATCGCTCGCGCCTCTTGGCAAACAACGGATTGAGTGGGCAGGACGTGAAATGCCTGTGCTGCGTCAGATTCGGGATCGGTTTGCAGCAGAAAAACCCCTCGCTGGTATCCGCGTAGTCGCTTGTTGCCACATCACTACTGAAACTGCCCATTTAGCGATCGCCATCAAAGCTGCTGGTGCAGACGCGATTCTAATTGCGAGCAATCCTCTGTCTACTCAAGATGATGTTGCAGCTAGTTTGATCGTTGACTACGGTATCCCCGTATTCGCCTTCCGTGGTGAAGATGAAGCGACATACAAACGTCACGTTCAAATCGCTCTAGATCACCGCCCAAATATCATCGTTGATGATGGTTGTGATGTAGTAGCAACTATGGTTCAAGAACGCCAACACCAACTGAGTGAACTCATCGGTACTACCGAAGAAACCACTACTGGGATCGTTCGCCTCGAAGCAATGTTCAAAGCTGGCGTACTCACCTTCCCAGCGGTAAACGTCAATGATGCTGATACCAAGCACTTCTTTGACAACCGTTATGGTACAGGTCAATCTACCCTCGACGGGATTGTTCGCGCTACCAACATTCTCCTCGCTGGTAAAACGATCGTTGTTGCGGGTTATGGCTGGTGTGGTAAAGGTACCGCCATGCGTGCCCGTGGAATGGGTGCAAATGTGATCGTGACTGAAATCGATCCTACCAAGGCAATTGAAGCCGTCATGGACGGTTATAGCGTGATGACAATGGCCAAAGCTGCTGTTGTCGGCGACATCTTTATCACCGTTACTGGTAACAAGCATATCATTCGCGGCGAACACTTCGACGCGATGAAAGACGGCGCGATCGTCTGCAACTCCGGTCACTTTGACATCGAAATCGATCTCAAAGCTCTGGGTGCTAAAGCATCTGAAGTTAACACTGTCCGCAACTTCACCCAAGAGTACAAACTCAACAACGGTAAATCGATCGTCGTCATCGGTGAAGGTCGTCTAGTCAACCTAGCCGCCGCTGAAGGTCATCCTAGCGCGGTAATGGACATGAGCTTTGCTAACCAAGCAATGGCTTGTGAGTACCTCGTCAAAAACAAAGGCGAACTAACTCCAGGTATCCATTCCATCCCTGTCTCTGTCGATCGCGAAATCGCTCGTCTGAAACTTGAAGCTATGGGCATCCAAATCGATACCCTCACTCAAGATCAAATCGACTACGCCAACTCTTGGACTTCTGGTACATAAGGATCGACTTAAACCGTAGCAATACGAAATAATTCTGAACCAAATCACTTGAACATACCCCCGACTTCTTGGAGAAGTCGGGGGTATTGCCCTAATTTTTGTTACACTCCCGCGTCTGGTCGCCGAAATTGACGCAAACTGTGAATTAGGTAAAACCATTGTGTCTGGAGAAATCTGTCATGTCTGATACTCAAGTCTTTGTAGCTCTAGTTGTTGCCCTAGTTCCAGGTCTGTTCGCATTGCGTCTAGCGACTCAATTGTATAAATAGTTCGATAAATTAGTCGTATTTACGGAAAAATTTAGAATTGATTGCCAACTTTTGAACTATTTGGCTTCTAAGTGTGATAATCTTGGGTGGTAGTCGGTCTGGCTACTACCTTTTTTGTATATTGAGATACTTTACTGTAGTTGAGAGGGTAAGTAAGTAGATATTTGGCGAGGAGTAAATAAGTACAATTCCGATTTGGGTACACTAAATTTATGAATGCATTACCTTCTTTCGAGCCACAACAACAACTGCCACCGCCACCGCAAAAATTGCCACGCCGGAAGTCGCGAGTCAAATCCGATCGAGCGAATTCCTACCGTCGTCAAAGAGCGGAGGCGTTGACGAAACTAGCTACATACTCAGTCTTGTCAGTATTTGGGCTGGTGACCTTGGTGAACTTAGTCGCCTACAATTGGTCGCAACAAGCCAAATTTCAGTCTCTGGAGACGGAACTAAAACACGCCAAAACTCGGGGTGAGAAGATCCGTCATGATTTCGATCGATCCGCCGACCCCTACTCACAGCAAAATGTGACCCAGGAAAATAGTTTTAAAATTGCCAAAGACCAACTTCAAGTGGTGATTGTCAATCCTGCTCAAGCTGGGAATACGCCAAATACAGCTCGTTAGATCGAGATTTGGCGTGTATCTACTTCCTCATCTACCAACTATTTTTGATTACCCTCGATCGCTACCGCCAATGTTGTCGGTAAAGCCCAGATGAGAGCTAGTAGTAGAGCCATGGTATCGACGGGTGACCAGCAGTGGTGAAGCACAGTCGAGCATCAATCGATCGGTATAAGTATCGAGAGCCGATTTCCTGCGGCCCCAATCGCGACCAATCCCAGTCAGGGTAAGGTCTACCTGAGTAGAAAGTTCGACAACTTTGTTGGCAGAATTGCCCCGTTCGATCGTACTCACCTCGATTCTAGAGCGGATTTGTGCTGGTAAATTATTTAGCAACTTAGTCAACTCGCTGGGTTTTGTGTCTCTAGTTTTGCCACCCAGAATGTGGATCAGCTTGAGCTGTCGCTGGCGATCGTTCCACAACATTCTCAGGGCAATTTCGGCGGCTAGATCGTCGTGAATATCGGCTCTGTGCGCTACCAGCAGGGTTCTATAGGGGTTAATTTGTCGAGTGAGCAATTCATCATCACTAGGATCGACAAACACCGCTACATCGGCGGGAGTATTGGCTAGCATCTGAGCAACTCTACCACCCAAGGGATTGCGCCCGATCGTCGGGCGATGCCAACCCAGGAGAACTAGATCTGTTCGATCGAGTGCTACAATAGCGGCAGTTTTTTGGGCGACTTTATAGCCAATTTGGACGACTGGTTTGACGATCGATCTTAGTTCGATCGGTTCGAGAGTCGCAATTACGGCATTCAATCGCATCAAGCGTTGATTGATAGCTCGATTGGCTTCGATGGGGGTACTTTGGAATAGATAATCTTCTTCGAGTTCGATCAAGCTCAATGGATTGACGATCGATGATTGGAAATCATTGTGGGCGATCGATATAGCTAGTTGTAGCAACCCTGTTTGAGTACTGGGATTAGCAACTGGCACTAGGATCCGATAACCGATAGTTGGGATTGATGGAGTGGAAATCGGGCGCGAAGGAGTGGGGAGATTCGATCGCTCCATCGATCGTCGGGGATAAGTCCATGCTAATAATGGTGAAGTCATGAACGTAGTCACCAATGCCATAATTACGAGCATCGTAAATAGCACTGGTGAAATTACCCCTAGCTCCAACCCAATATTCAAGACAATTAGCTCTGTCAATCCGCGCGTATTCATCAACCAACCGAGGGCAGAAGCTTCGCGTTTATCGATCTTACAACTTCGAGCAGCGAGATAAGTACCGATATATTTGCCCGAAATCGCCACCACCAAAATCAATAAAGTTAGTAACCAAAGTTCGGGAGTATTTAGTAACCCAACTTGAGTTTTCAAGCCACTATAAGCAAAGAAGATCGGCAGTAAGAAGATCAGCACAAAATCTTCAGTTTTCTCGGCAATATCTCTCACCAAGCCTGGATCTTTGGGCATAGCTGCACCGAGCAAAAAGGCCCCAAAAATCAGGTGAATGCCGATTTCTTCGGTAATAATTGCCGAAGCTACTACGGCCATATAAATTGCCGCTAACATCAATTGGGATAATTTATTACTGCGATGATAATAAGTGGCGAGGATTTGCAGTGCCCAGCGTCCGACAGTCAACATACCGCCAATATACAAGATTGTATAGAGAATTGTTGGTATTGCCGCAGCGATACTATTAGTTCTAGTTACGGCAATTGCCACCGCCAGTAGACACCAAGCTGTGACATCATCTACAGCAGCACAAGTGAGGGCAAGAGTACCAATCCGCGTATTTTGGAGATTATTTTCAGTAATAATTCTGGCTAATACGGGAAATGCAGTAATCGACATTGCCGCGCCCAAAAAGAGGGTAAATGCGACAAAGGAGATATTCGGAGTCGAGAGAATTGGATAGATAAAGGTTGATAGAATTCCACCAAGTGTAAATGGTAATAAAATGCTAGTACTGGAAATGATTACCGCAGTTTTGAGATTACCTTTGAGATATTTTGGATCTAATTCTAGACCGATTAGAAACATGAAAAATATCAGCCCAATCTGGGATAAGATATTTAGATAGGGAATAGTTGCGGCGGGAAATAATAATTTGGCTAAATCGGGAGCTACCCAACCGAGAAAAGATGGCCCAAGTGCAATCCCAGCTACAATTTCGCCGATCACTAAAGGTTGTTTAATCGATCGAAATGCCCAGCCCACTAATCGAGATCCACCGATCACAATTAGTATTTCTATCAATACAATGACAACTATATTCATGAATTTTGTTTTAAGGTCGATCTGTGGTCGATGGAACTGATTTAGCCCTGCCACTGGCGGAGAAATTCAGACCCTTTGATTCGTCCATGCTGATACACTGAGATTAAGCCATCTGAGGTTGCTTTGGTAAAGTCTACACCAAATTCTTTCAGATGAACATCGGGGCGGATAATATGGATCGGCAAACCGCGATCTAAGGTGGGAACTCGATCGATATGGAACATATCTTGGTACATTATCCCTGGTTCGTTGGCAATGGCGATCGTTTGTTGATATCCCTCTGATACCATTGCCATTGCTGGGCACAGACAGGTATACGCGGCATCTACATACGGTTTACCATCAATCCAGGCGGGAAGCTCCCAAGCGTGCATAATCCGCGAGGAAGCATAGGCGACAGCGGGAAAATTATTTGGGGTAATCGATCGATGTGATTCGGTGTGGTGGGTGCTAAATAGCGTGAATCTAAGATTTGCATCTACCCAACTGCGATCTTTAGCCACAGAAGCCCTAAGTAAGCGTTTGCCCAAGGCGATCGCCTGATGGCTTTGAGTTTCGGCTGCGGCTTGGGGATTAATTACAGCATTTGTGGCGATATATAGTTTGGGCATATGGGGTTGATATAGATGTTGTCGGAGCTGCCGACTAAAAATCCGAATTCCCCGTTGCACCACCTTACTCATATTTGCTTGCGGCTCCTGTAAGGCGGCTAAACCAGCCAACCAATAGTCTACGCCTAAATTGCTCGCTTGACCGATCGCCGCCCAGCTAGCGGGGATGACAGATGAAGATGCGGCTGCATAGGCATCAGCGACAATACCAGCTTGTTCGAGTGCGGTTAATACTCCATGGGCAAAGGCTCCCTTGAAACTACCAACTGGAGTAGCGATCGCCAAAGATTTTCGCTTCATTATATATTTATCAGGCTTATAAATTGACAAAGAGATCTATTTTTTTAGTTCAAATATGACGATCGATATCGAGATCGATCGAATGTTTGCTCAAGTATCATAGTTACCGATCGTCCCTTGAACGCCCACCCTGCACCTTAATTCTGTGATATCGATCTCCACCGCCATGTGAGATTATTCACAATCTAATAAAACTATTTCAATACACTTTGAAAAACTCCTGAGCCAATTAGCTGAATTATCGAGTTTCATCTAGGCAGTTGCAAAATTGGCATGTTAGATTTTGAACATGCCGCCTACGTAAGCAGGAACCCCCGAATGAAAAACGCCATTTCTAATTTTAGCCAAAATGGATTGAGTCTCTCCCCAGTACCTCAACTCGAAACTCAAGCTGTTAGCATTGATGCATATAAAACCTTGAAACATGAGGAAATCAATCTGGGGGTAGTGCTGAGTAGCTTACGGAAGTACTGGTATGTAACTGCGGTAGTTAGCTCGCTGATGATGGCGGGGATCGTCTACAAGACTGTCAACGAACCGCGAATCTATAAGTCTAGCGTCCAAATTGCCATCGAATTAAAGAATACATCCACTCTAGCAGATAAATTAGGCGCGGCAACAGGTGGCGGTGCTGGCACAGACGATCGCAGTACAACCCTAGAAACGATTATTCAAAAGCTCAAGTCTAAAACAATTGTCAAACAAGCACTTAATACTATTCCCAATCCTCAATTGCGGCCATCGGTAGATAAAGCTATTGAAAATCTAACGATTCAAACCGGACAAAATACTAATATCTTAACGATTACTTATACTGATACAGATCCCAAGCGGCTGCTCGCCAGTCTCAATGCTTTCACCAAAGTGTATATTGATTTTGGCACTCAAACCAAGAAAGCACGTACGAATAATTCAATCTCTTTTATCGATTCACAACTACCTAAATCTCAACAACGGCTAAAAACTGCCTCTCAAGCTTTAGAAACATTTCGCCGTCAGTATCGGTTTATCGACCCAGAAAGTTCTGCAAAAGGTCTAGCAGAATATCGTCAGGCAATCTTGGAGAGTTTAAACAAAAATAGAAGCAACTATGCTCAAACCGTCCAGCAGTATGCAGAACTCAAGAAACAGCTAACTGAAGTTGGATTGGAATCCAAAAATAGTTTGAGCACTACTATGTTGACTCAAGATAGTGCTTATCGAGAATTATTTAAAAAATTAAATGAACTGGAGTTGATTTATAGCCAAGAAAAATTACGCCTATCGTCAGACAGTCCAATTGTTATTAGCGCGAAGGAGAAACGAGATAACGTGCTTTCCATGCTCAAAGAGCGCGCACAGCAAGTTCTGAAACGGGACGTTCCAGAAGCAGACTTAATCAATGGAGGAATCGCTAATTTTGGTAATAACTTGGCCCAGAATTTAGCGAATAAACAAGCGGATCTTGAGACTACTTTAGCTTCCCAATCAGCAGAATATGATAGCTTAAACCGAGTTGCTAAACAAATAGATGGTCAAATTGTTCAATTGCCAAAGTTGCAACAACAATATACAGATTTGCAACGGCAGTATACGATCTATTCTCAAGAATTGACGGCATTTCTCCAGAAATTACAAGAACTAAAAATTGCCGATGCCGAGCAAGTTATCCCTTGGACATTACTCGATCCACCAGAAGTACCAAACACATCTATTTTCCCAAATGTGGCCCAACAATTGAGCTTGGGTGCAATTGGTAGTTTATTTCTGGGGATACTGGCAGCAGTTGGCATCAAGAAACTAGATCGCCGGATCGACGATCCAGATTCACTAAAAAATATGACTGGGCTGCCAATCTTAGCAATGGTGCCAAGAGTAGAGAATCCAGCATCGATAAATCACGTAAATTTTGTCCAGCCAAGCAATGATAAAAAAAGATTATCATACTATAGCTTTGTGGAAGCATTACGAGTACTTGTATTGGATATTGGTCTGATGTCCGATCGAGAAAATACATCGGGGATGGCAATTGGGATGACTTCATCAGTATCAAAAGAAGGTAAATCAACAATTAGTTTTCATACCAGTATTATTTTGGCCGAGCTAGGATATCGGGTTTTATTAGTTGATGTGGATTGGTACAAATCTGACATTGCTAAATTGTGTCAAAGTTCCGAACTATTTCGACATATAGATTGTACCGATCGAGCTGGATTAAGCGATGTACTTTTGAAGAAAGGTAAGTGGCAGAATTTGATGAAAAAAAGTATTGCATTAAAACTAGATGTATTGTTTTCTGGGCCATTATCAGTGAATTCGATTTCTTTGATCAATTCACCTCGGTTCAAGCAACTAATCGAGGAATGGAAACAAGAATATGATTATGTGATTTTTGATACCCCACCAGTTTTAGGCGTTAGTGATACTCGCTTGATTTCAACACTAGTCGATCGGATCATCTGTGTTGTGAGTTTAAATACAGCACACAGACAAAAAATCGAACGAGCAATGGAAATTATCTCCTCGATTAAAACCCCATTATTAGGATTGGTAGTGAATCGAGTAGACCCTGAGTACTTTATCAATAATGATTGTGATGATTATTATCAAGATCCCAGTCAACAATCCTTCTTGCATCATCACAAGGCTAGGCAATCTTATTTGAGTGCTGGCACTGAGAAGAACAAGTAAGCACTCGATACCATTAGCCCAAGCTAAATCCAGATTTGAAACAACAAAAGCATCTCCTCAATTTTATCCAGCCACTAGCGTTAAATATTGAAAGTTTTGATTTTGACGATCGGTGGAAAATATTATCACATTATAAGAGATTATGAGAATAGTACATCTGGCCAAATATCATTCACCGCTGTATGGAGGGATGGAAAGTCATGTCGAAACATTAGCTAGCAAGCAAGCTAAACTAGGTGCAGAAGTAGCGATATTATGTGTCAATAGTTTCGATCGCAGTGGCAAATTATCACGTCGAACTAGAACAGAAATCACTTTTACTGAAGATCGAATCCAAGTGATTAAAGTCGGGAGATTGTTCTCATTTCTAAAGACAGATTTCTGCCCATCATTAATTTTCTACATCCTTTATTTCTCCAAATTGTCTGATACAGTTTTCCACGTTCATACACCCAATCCGACCATGTTAATTGCACTGGTGTTGACTGGCCAATTCCGCAACTTAGTTGTTACTCACCATAGCGATGCAATCAAGCAAAAGTTCCTCAAATATATATTCAGACCGATCGAACATTTGGTTTATAGCCAAGCATCGATCGTCCTAACCACTAGTGAGAATTATCAATATGGTTCCAAGTTCTTGCGTCTCTATAAAGATAAATTAGGCGTACTACCCCTCGGATTAGACACATCCAGTTTTGCGACTCCGCCATCGACGATCGAGGTTAAGTCCGAAGAGTTGAAAGCTGAATATGGTGATATTATTTGGTTGGCAGTAGGTCGATTGGTTTATTACAAGTCTTATCACATTGCCTTGACTGCGCTTCAATATGTACCTGGAAAATTATTAATTGTCGGTACTGGGCCATTAAAAGCTAAATTACAAAAACTTGCTGACCAATTAAATGTCGCAGATCGAGTAATTTGGTTGGGTAAAACTAGTGAATCAGATCTAATTGCTGCTTATCATGCTGCTACCGCGTTGTGGTTTCCTTCCAATGTTCGGAGTGAAGCATTTGGGATCGTACAAGTAGAAGCAATGGCGAGCGGTTGCCCCGTGCTCAATTGTGATATTCCAGGCAGTGGGGTGCCCTGGGTGTGCCGTGACGAACAAGAAGGTCTAACTTCACCTGTGGATAACCCTAAAGCCTTTGCAGCCAATGCACAGCGACTATTGACGGAGGTAGGGTTGCGGGAAAGACTTGCTGTTGGGGCAAGACAACGCTCAGAGCAATTTGGTGATGTATTGATGGCACAAAGAAGTTTAGGGATTTATCATCGGGTTTTACCCACAAAGCAAATTCGAGCGGGAGCGATGTTGAGTGCAGATTTTTCTGGAGATTTTATTCAGTAACTAATTGATAGAAAATCTAGTGAGGTGGGAATATTAAATGATGTAGAGTGAAATATCGATCTAATTAAATAACCTCAAAATGGATAAATATCATGCCTTATTAACAGGTAGCTTGAGTGTCGGTAATATGGGTGATAGTGCTTTGGCCAAATCATTTGTTAGTCAACATCGATCGGACTATCAGACTCTCACTATACTAGGCAATCCAAGTTCGGAATTAGTTGATGTGGTGGATAATATTATCGATCCACCACTGATGGCGATCGGTCGTCGGTTTTGGAATGGTTATTTTGAAAGGCGATCTAGCCGGAAGATGATTTGTAGTTTGCTCCCAGAATCCGAACAGCATTATGTTTGGGTAGGTGGACTGATGAGCAACAATATTTATCATTTAAGGGGAAGATTGGAAGAGCTAAAATGGTCGCTCAATTTCTGCAATAAGTTTATTTATTATTTTGGAGATATCGAGCAAAGATTCGGCGAGCAACCGATCTCCAAGCAATTGGCAAGTAAACTAGATCGATCGAATGCTTGGATTGGAGTCAGATCTGTAGAAGCTGCGGAAGTACTTAGGGAGGCTGGATATAAGTCGCCAATTCACATCGGGATTGATGCTGCTTTTTATGCTCGTTGTATGAGTAATGGGTTGCCATTTGTTCGACAAGAGCGAGATACGGGTATTGTATCGATCGTCGTCTGCAATTATGAAAAAGAGCATTTCATCAAACTCTGGGAAATTGCCGGATCGATCGCCGTCAAGAGAGGATTGAAAATAGCATGGACTTCTTTAGTCGATCGTGAAGATTTGGAGCTATGCAATGAGTTGTACCGAAAGTTTCGGGATGAATATCCGCACCATCCAATGGAAGTTGTATCGGGAAAAGATGGAGAGCAAATAATTAAGAGATCTTCGATTTGCATCTCGACTAGGTTACATGGTTGCATATTTGGGATTACTGCTGGTGTTCCCACAATTGGATTGCCCTATTCTGATAAAATTTCGCGACTATATCAATTTCTAGGGATAGAAAACTGGCTAGTTTATCCCGATCGAGATCGTCTAGATGAACTAATCGATTTAGCTTTGAACAATAAATTTGCGATCGATTACAGTAGTCTAAATATTGGGATCGAAAACCATACGAAGTCACTAGAAAGTCTAAGAAGCTTTATTAAATCCCCCTAAATCTAGCTACAGCAATCCTATTTGAGTTTCTCGATCGAACGTTATCTGAGTGCCTGACATTGTGCTAATGCACCAGAGCGATAAATCTAGATTCTCATCGACGATCGCCATATTAGCCCAGACTTTTTGATATTCCCCGATTGCTAATTTAGATTAATATGCTATTCAGACTCAGACGAGATGAATGGAACTGGGCGCACAACTTTATGTTGATCCAGTTCATTTTACAATTACTATTACTAGTTCCTGGTATTGGCACTGCGCGTACAGTATTACGAGTGACTACTTTTGGCTTGAGTCTTTTTTTATTGACCAATAGTGGTGAGACTCAAGTAGATTACCCTGTCAAAAACTCAGTTTATGGGGTTGCACTAGCTTTATTTTTATCATTATTCTTTAGCTTCCATATCAACTCGATTCCCGCTGGGCTGGGGCAGATTGCGATGTATTTGGCAATTTTAGCCCCACTATTTTGGATGACTAAATTACCGATGTCAGCCCAAGGTTTTCGCAATTTATTAATTTTAATCTGGGCATTTCAATCAATTAGTAGCTTTTTTGGATTGCTTCAAATTTACTTTCCTGGTCAATTTCAGTTTAAAATATCATCGGTATATGATAACAATCCTTATGTAGAAGGTTTGAAGATTGTACTCAGTAATGGATTATCATTATATCGTCCATTAGGATTGACAGATCAACCTGGTGGTGCGGCATTGGCCGGATTTTATACAGTATTATTTGGATTAGCATTATTTTTAGAAGGAAAAAATAAGTACTTAGCTAGATTGGGACTAGGGAGTACTTTTATTGGATTCTTCTGTATATATATGTCTCAAGTGCGGAATCTATTGATTGCGACTTGTTTGTGTATCTCATGTTTGTTGATAATTTTATTTTTGAGTCGAAATTATAAACGTGCATTGACACTAGTTGGAATAGTTCAGCCGATGATTTTGGGGACTTTTGGCTGGGCTATTGCCGTCGGTGGTACAGGAACACTCGATCGAATAACTTCTTTATTTTCCGGTAGTGCAGACCAAGTTTATTATCAGAATAGAGGTCACTTTTTGGAAGATACAATTAATATATTATTACCAAAATATCCTTGGGGTGCTGGCTTAGGTCGTTGGGGGATGATGAATAGTTATTTTGGCAAAAATGGTAATCCGTTAACGGATCCAATTTGGGTAGAAATTCAGTGGACTGGATGGTTGATTGATGGTGGTATTCCGTTGGTACTTACTTATACTATTGCCCTAATTATGGCCAGTTATATGACCATCAAAATAGCTTTTGAACGCTATCGGATGGATGATTTATCATTTTGGAGTGCGGTTGTTGCTGCCTATAATGTTGGGGTGCTGATGATTACTTTCAATTATCCAGTCTTTGTATCTCAGATGGGAATGGAATTTTGGTTGCTCAATGCGGCAATTTTTGTTGCAGCTAATCGACAGACTGTACATCGAGTTTGAAGGGGTGATTATTACTCCTGGTATCTTGTCACTGACGGAAGCAATGCTAGATGCGATCGAGTCATTCAGGATATTAACCACTCATTTTGGTACATACATCATTTCTAGCTCTCTAATATTTTCTTTAAATCTTTTAACAGCAAAAATAAAGATAGTGGATCGATCTGATTCGACTCGAAATTAAACTGTTCGTACCAGAGTTTAACATTTGCATCTTTAGCGTGAACTAATAGAGCGCGGATGCCTGCAAGATCGGCAGCTTGAGCAGTACGCTTGAGCGCATCTTTGAGTAAGCCTCTACCTACACCCCGATTTTGCCATTGCCGATCTACTGCCAGACGTGCCAAAATCATCACTGGAATCGGGTGTTTTGGTTGTCCTTTGGTAACTCGATTCGGAGCCTGAGCGTGGATAACCGAACCAACTGTTAAACTATAGTAGCCAACAACCACATCTTCATAAATACCTACATAGGTCTGACTGTTGTTAGCTAGTTGATTTTGATACGCATATTTTTGGATAAACTGACTTAGTTCGCTGTTGCCACAATCGAAATCAGTGACTCGATGAGCTGCTGTTAGCTTTTCAATAAACGGTCGAGCATGGAGATCGGACATCAATCAAAAAAACCTCGATCGTCGAGCAGTTGTTTTAACTGAAGTTTGGTTTGAACTGGACGATCTAGGGCAGTTTGAAATGCTTGCCAGCTTTCGTCGTCGAGTACGAACAAACGCCTGTCTGCTAAGGTTGCTTGTGCTGCTTCGAGTCCATTTTCGAGCAAAAATTCGCTCACGCTTTTATGCGAAGTCGCGGCTGCTTGTTGTAACAGTTGTTTGGCAGCAGCGGTAGTCCGCACGTCGATTCTTACCGTTTTGGCTTCTTTGGCATTCATTGTTTGGTTGTTGCATTTTATGTGCCTCTAGCCATATCATACACACAACGTCAGGACAAAAGCAAATATTTTGATTGAAACCTCTGCCCACAGCTACAAGATAATCAGCGGTTTTAACCGCTGCTAGTGTTGCAAAACCTGCACTTCTGCTAAGGCAGACGCTGATAGGAGATATAAAAAAACGACAAGACAGGCGGACTTTTCATCACCAACGGCGACTTTAGTCGCTGATTTACGTGAAGTGCGGAATGTGAGATGTAAATTGTCAAATATGCGTTTAATTGACTTGTACTCGTGCTTTGATGCCATCTTGCCACCCTTGACTTTTTTCGCTCCAACAAGTCAATAGAAGCTTGAACTCTTGAAGTGGATTTCCATGAATTTTAATGGCTCGGAAAGTTGCTAATAAACCAAGTGTGCCAACAGTACCGATCGCAAACAAATATATTAACCGAATTGCAAATAAGTGTTGAGGACTATATTTTGCCAGGATAAAGGCATGATTGTAACTAGGATTAAATAGTTTGACCTGTAAATCTCCAGTACGACCACCCGCATAGGCGGTATTAGTGGGATAATGATCGACCACATTACTATAATCAAAAATTACCTGATATCCATTTTGCTTGACTTGTAAACAAGCTTCCATCTCAAACAATTGCCAGTAAGATTTTAATGAGGTTTCAAATCTGCCGATAGCAGTTCGACGAAAACTCAAATTGTATCCGACTAAATGATCGACGGCGATCGGCTTACGTTCGCGCCATTCATCAACACAATCATACATATTGCCATTAATTTTTCCATACCAAGTTAATCTACCAATCGGTTCGACTTTGCGTTTGGGATACAGAGATAAATCGGGGTGATGATTATTCGCCGATCCACCGACAGCACCAATGGTAGGATCTAGATAAAAATTTAGATGTCTACTCACCCAATTCGGTGGAGTAATGACATCATCATCACACATTAAAATGATATCGCCAGTTGCAGCATCTAGTCCCATATTTTCGGCAGGAACTATCCCTTTATTCGGACAGTGGAGCAATTTTAATGTATAAGGTAAACTAGACATTATTGCTTGAATAGCATCTCTAGTTTTAAAATCTTCTGCTTGCCAGATGACGATCGTTTCATCTGGTAGTAGTGTTTGCTGTGCTAAACTATTCAAGCAGAGTATCAGTTGTTCGTGTCGATTAAAACTGGGGATGATTACACTGCTAGTTAATGGGTTCATCTGATCGATCGGCTTAAATAGTTGAGTTTGAGTATATATAGCGATCCTAAATGAGAATCTAGATCTTTATTTTCCTATCTCTGCGCCCTCTGCGTCTCTGCGGTTAAAAAATCTTGAAAATCATTTAGGATCCCTATAGTACCCAATTTGTCGATAAATATTGCGATCGAGCGATGTAAATTAAGGATGAGAATCTGGGAATATTTAGATAAATAGCCTATTTCCCAGATGAACAGTAGCTCAAAAATCTTGGTATTTGCCACCAAGGGTACAAATACTAATGATGAATCGAGGATCCTCACCTTATTAGATGGTTTTGAGATCGATCGATTTGGTTTCAATGCCCAGAATAAACTGGGAAGTTTTTGGTCGTTAATAAAATATGCGATCGCCAATAGACCAAAATTAATCGTCATGGAGGGAACTGGAGTTACGGGCGGATTTGCCTGTCTAATATTGAAATGGCTGTTTAATGTGCCATATATCGTCAGTAGTGGGGATGCCGTCGCGCCATATGTAGCGATGAAATTCAACCAAATATTAGGTTATATCGCTCATTTGTACGAACAGATGTTATGTCAATTTTCGGCTGGATTTATTGGTTGGACTCCATATTTAGTCGGTAGAGCCTTGACTTTTGGCGCACAAAGGGGCATGACGGCGGCGGGATGGTCGTTGAAAAAATATAGTCCCGATTTAAGAGCGAAAGATCGCCTTTCTACCCGTGAAAAATTGGGTATTCCGGCTACAGCGATCGTCTATGGAATAGTCGGTTCGCTGGATTGGGTAAATAAGATTCAGTATTGCTATGGAGCTGAATTAGTTAGAGCTAGGCAAAAGATTTCACCCACTGCGGATATTTATATAGTCATTCTTGGGGCGGGAAATGGTACGGCGGAGTTGGAAAAATTAGCTGGCGATCTGCTCGGTACCAAGATTATTCTGACTGGGAATGTGCCAAACGATCGAGTATTTGAGTATCTGGCGGCGATGGATGTCGCTAGTTTACCTCAGAGTGTGGATGGGGTGGGAAGTTTTAGATATACCACTAAAGTGAGTGAATATTTAGCGACTGAATTACCGATTGTTATCGGCCAAATTCCGATGACTTACGATTTATTAGCCGATTGGTGTTGGTGTTTGCCAGGACATAATCCTTGGGACGATCGATATATTGATGCTCTGGCTCAACTAATGGAATCTCTCAATCTAGAACAAATCGCGGCGAAAAAACAATATATTCCCGCCGCGATACCAGAATTTAATCTCGAACAACAGCAAGCCAAAGTTACTAAATTTATTGGAGATATATTAGGATGAATACTTGTTTTTCGATCGTTACAGGTGATTTTGTGCCTACTGGCGGAATGGATCGCGCTAATTATGCTCTAGCAGATTATATCGCTCGTCAGGGCACCGATCTACATTTGGTCGCTCATCGCGTTGCCCCCGAACTTACAGATCGATCGAATGTAACGTTCGATCGAGTCCCCAAGCCCCTCAACTCCTATTCCCTGGGTTCGCCCCTATTGGCGCAGCGGGGAGTAGCTGTAGGCAAGGCATTGAGCCAGACACAGCAGCTACATTCGATCGTCAATGGCGGAAATTGTCCCTATCCAGATATTAACTGGGTACATTACGTTCATGCCGCCTATATCCCCGATAGTCGCACCGGAATCGTCGCTAACGTCAAAAAACAGATCGATCGACGTATTGCCCTAAAAGGTGAGCGCGTCGCCCTTCAAGCGGCAAAAATGGTCATCTCCAACTCCATTCTCACCCAAAACCATCTGATCGATTTACTCAGGTTAGAACCGAGCAAAATCAAAACTATCTACTACGGTATCGATGCTAATGTATTTTATCCGCCGACTGTCGCCGAGCGGGAAAAACTACGGGGCGAGTATGGTTGGGAACTTGACGCACCGATCGTCACATTCATTGGCGCATTAGGCGATCGACGCAAAGGATTCGATACATTATTTGCCGCTTGGCAGCAACTTTGTCAAGATCCCACTTGGAATGCTCGCCTAGTCACCATCGGCATCGGCGACGAACTCCCCCTGTGGAAAGAACGTACAGCAGCGGCGGGTTTGAGCGATCGAATTGAATTTATGGGCTTTCGGCGGGATGTACCCTCAATTCTCCGAGCGGCTGATTGTTTGGTAGCACCCACTCGGTATGAAGCATATGGTTTGGGAGTCCATGAGGCTCTCTGTTGCGGACTTCCAGCTATTACTACCGCAACGGCAGGTGTCGCCGAACGCTACACGCCAGAACTCCAGGATTTGCTCCTACCGGATCCCAACGACACCGAAGATCTCGTACAGCGGCTGTACAAATGGCAAAAACAACACAACCACTATCAACAACAAGCGATCGACCTCTCAGCCCATCTACGCCGCCATACATGGGATGATATGGCGCGAGATATCCTTGAATTAATAATTAATAATTAATAATTAATAATGGGTAATTAATTTAGAGGCAGAAACTTTGGACAGTAATCCAAAATCCAAAATCGAGATGAAACTAGGAATTGTCTGTGACTACTTAGAGGAGGGCTGGATTAGTATGGATATCTTAGCCCAGAAATTGGTAGATTTCCCCAAGGGAAGGCTCCGCCAACGAGTCTTACCAGATGCGGAGATTCAACCAGTACAGATTCGTCCGCCGTTTCAGTGGCGATTGAAATCTTGCAAGGAATATTTACCAAAATATTTTAATGGGAATCGATTTGTCAATCGGTTTATTGATTATCCCCACTATCTCAAGCCACGGGCGAATGATTGCGATTTTTTTCACGTTGCCGATCATTCATATGCCCATTTAGTTCATCAGTTGTCAGCAGCAAAGACAGGTGTATATTGTAACGATTTAGATGCATTCCAATCTATTCTCGAACCTGATAAATATCCGCGCTCTTTGCTATATCGTCAGATGTCTCGACATATTTTGACTGGGATGCAAAAAGCGTCAATAGTTTTCTGCCCAACCGAAGAAATTCGACGACAGATCGGATTTTATCAACTTGTCGATCCAGCAAAAATTATCGTTGCATCTCCAGGCGTATCTCTAGAATACCAGCTCGATCCGCAGCCGATCGATCGAACTATGCTCGATCTTCAGGAACGTCTAAATGACAACCCATTTATTCTACATGTCGGTAGTTGCATTCCCCGCAAACGGATTGATATATTACTCGCGACTTTTGCCAAACTTCGCGCCGAAATTCCTCAACTATACTTAGTGAAAGTAGGGGGAGATTGGAGTATAGAACAGCAGCAACAAATCAATGATTTAGTTTTAGAAAACTCGATCGTTCATCTCAAAAATCTACCCAATAGTACGATCGCCAGTCTCTACCGACAAGCAAAAATCGTCCTCATGACTAGTGAAGCAGAAGGCTTTGGGATGCCTGTGAGCGAAGCATTGGCTTGTGGAGCGATCGTTTTAGCGAGCGATATTCCCGTCTTGCGGGAAGTGGGTGGGGATGGGGCTATTTATTCCCCTGTGGGCGATATCGATAGTTGGGTGGCGAATTCATTGATGGCAATAACTACGCCCGCTCTCGCTCCCGCTCTAGATCGTAGGCTTGCTAGAGCAGCATGTTATACCTGGGATAATTACGCCCGCACGATTTTTACCGCCTATCGTAAATTAGCAATATGAAACTCTTATATCTCAACGCCTCTAGTCAACTTGGCGGTGCAGAGCGCAATCTCATCGACACGATTTGTGCAGTTCAAGATCGGGATTCATCGATCGAGATTGCGGTATTAATTACAGCTATTGATGGCCCACTTGTGGCGGAATTAAAGTTGTTGGGTGTGGAGATTATCTTACTAGCATTACCTAGCAAGATCGCCCAATTGGGTGATAGTGGTTTGAAGGATGAAAACAACTCAGTAGCTAAAATTTTCAAGCTTGCACGTAATTTATTACTCGTAGGTGAATTCATCAAGTATCGAAAGCAGTTAAAGCAAACAATTGCTAAATTTTGTCCCGATACGATCCATTCTAATGGAATGAAAACTCACCTCTTAGCCGCTAGCTTGGGTATTTCTACACCGATTATTTGGCATCTCCATGATTTTATCGGTTCGCGGACACTCATTAAACAATTATTAAAATTATTCATAAATCGAGCATCAGCAGCGATCGCAATTTCCAGATCGATCGCTGATGATTGGCAAATAGTTTTCCCATCCCTCCACATCGAACTAATCTATAACGCGATCGATATCGATCGATATACACCCCACTCGAAAATTCGAGATTCACAACATCTAAATATTGGCTTAGTCGCTACCTACGCCCTATGGAAAGGTCACGATATATTCATTCAAGCGATCGGTCAGATCGCCAAACAACGACCAGATTTACATTCCACCGTCAAATTTTATATCATCGGCGGAGCAATCTATCAAACCGATCGATCTCAATACTCTCGATCGCAATTGCAACAACTAGCGCGAGATCTAAACGTTGAAGATTGGCTAATTTTTATCGACTTTCAACAAGATATTGTCTCCGCCTACAACATGCTCGATATCGTCGTTCATGCTAGCACGAAACCCGAACCATTCGGGCGCACCATTGTCGAAGCAATGGCTTGTGAGAAGGCTGTCATCGTCGCCCAGGCGGGTGGAGCCGCAGAACTATTCACACATCAAAAAGATGCAATTGGTGTCCTTCCTGGCGATGCGATCGCTCTATCCGCCGCAATTTGCGAACTAATCGACAATCCTCATCATAGAATAGCATTAGGCACCGCCGGACGCATTACAGTAAAATACAGATTTAATCGCGATCGATTAGGTCAAGATCTAGTTTCACTATACTCATATCTTGCACCAGTAGTAAAATATTAGTAATTAGCGTAGATCGGGGCGGGCACAAGACCGCGCCCCTACGTAATCAACCTGTAGGGGCGCGG
>JANMEL010000255.1:0-24357 GCA_031376885.1 Chamaesiphon sp. OTE_70b_metabat_96
GAAGGCTCAGAAAGGATAGAGGTTAGGGGATAAAGAGAAGTCAGATTCGTTATCCAGAGCTAAGTTTAGTTAGATTTTCTAGAGTAAAAATTACTTGAGAAAAAAGAGACTGGGGAAGGGAGCGAGGGGAAGGCTCAGAAAGGATAGAGTTTAGGTGATAAAAAGAAGTCAGACTCGTTATCCAGAGCTAAGTTTAGTCAAATTTTCTAGAGTAAAAATTACTTGAGAAAAAAGAGACTGGGGAACAGAGCGAGGGGAAGGCTCAGAAAGGATAGAGGTTAGGGGATAAAGAGAAGTCAGACTCGTTATCCAGAGCTAAGTTTAGTTAGATTTTCTAGAGTAAAAATTACTTGAGAAAAAAGAGACTGGAGAAGAGAGCGAGGGGAAGGCTCAGAAAGGATAGAGGTTAGGGGATAAAGAGAAGTCAGACTCGTTATCCAGAGCTAAGTTTAGTCAAATTTTCTAGAGTAAAAATTACTTGAGAAAATTTAAGATTTTCACGACAGAAGTTCCTTTGGCGATTAACCCCTGTAATTTCAGCACCTTTGCTCGTGGTACAGATTTGGTTCTGGTTATAAATTTATCTTGGAGTTTTTCCTTGAAGGTATAGCACCAAAAGTAGTGATTAACGTTGAGGATATTACGTTCGCCTGTAACTTTTGGGTACTCAACTAAAGATCCATCTTTGGATTTTTTGACTTGAATGAACTGGCACAAGCTACCGGAATTGACTCGGACGTGCGAACGAGTAATTTTCATTGTATACTGAAGACAACATTTTATATGGGAGGCAAGCAATGACAGCTTGCTTTTTTATTACTCTAATTATACCATTTTATTTGAATTATTAATGAATTAATTGCAATATCAATAGTCGATCGAAATAAATCTAACCTTTAAATATTGTTTGGGTTGAAGATGATAATTAATCGAGCTTGTCGATTGAAACTATGAATAAAATGCTTGCTAAATCGAACGACTATTCTAACGATCGATCTAAAATATCAATGTCTCTCTCTTTAACTTGTAGCAATTCCTAGATTGGCTAACGATCGATTCTCAAAAAAGGAGAGGCTACGCCAACAAATCAGCCCCAAAATGCGCGATAGTGATAACTTCAGGTGTATCGATCGACTAATCCCAGATGGCAGTAGCAGCAAAGCAGAACAATTCGGACTCATTCGAGCAGAAACTATGGAAAACCGCCGATAAGCTCCGCAAGAACATCGATGCGGCTGAATACAAGCACATCGTCCTGGGGCTAATTTTCCTCAAATACATCTCTGATGCCTTTGATGTCTTGCATGACAAGCTGCTGGCGGGTGAGGGAGATTACGCTGGAGCCGACCCTGAAGATCGGGATGAGTACTCAGCGGAGAATGTGTTTTTCGTGCCTGTAGAGGCGCGGTGGGCGTATCTCCAAGCCCAGGCGAAGCAGACGGATATCGGTAAGACGGTCGATTTGCGGGTGCGGCGGGGTTTGTGCTGTCGAATGGTTCTCTATCCTCGAATACCAGCGGGGAGGGAGAGATTCGCAAAACGTTAGTCGAGCAGGATTTGGTGGACTGTATCGTGATGCTGCCTACCCAACTTTTCTACAATACGGGGATTCCGGCTTGTCTATGGTTTCTGAGCCGCTATAAGAATGGGAATAAGAACCGCAACCGCAAGGGTGAGGTGTTATTCATCGATGCTTCGGAGTTGGGCTATATGGTGAATCGGAGTAGTCGGGCGTTTACTGATGATGAAACTAGCAAGATTTCCCATACTTACCATGAGTGGAAGAAAGCGGAGGGGAATTATCAAGATGTGAAGGGCTTTTGTAAGTCGGCAAATCTAGTAGATATCGCCAAGCATAATTATGTGTTGACTCCTGGGCGATATGTGGGGATACCGGATGCGGTGAGTTTTGAGGAGCGGATGCAGGAGCTTACAATGACATTAGGGGAGCAGATGCGGGAGGGGCAAAGGTTGGATGATGAGATTAAAATTCAGTTGTTGAAGGTTGGGTTTAATATTGGTGATATTTAAAGGAGAGCGATTGTGATGCTGAAAAGTTATGAAGCAATTTATGAAAATGGTCGAGTAATTTGGGTAGATGAACAACCGCCATTAACTTCTGCTCGGTTGATTGTGACGGTGTTGGAAGAGAAACCGATACCGCCTGTCAAACGTCGAACTTTTCCAACTACATTAGCGGGGAAGGTTGAAATTTTAGGCGATATTATCAGTCCGATTGTGGATGAGGCAGATTGGGAATGCCTCTCACATGCTGAAGATTTATACAACGATCCGCTTTTGGGACAGTTTCTAAATTTTCTAGGACGAGATCTACATCAAAACCCCCAGCATTTACAATCGATTAGCTCTGATCTAGTCAACCGAATTCAAGCATTAGTCGCCGGAGTCGATATCGATCTTGACGCACCACTAGCGGATGAATTAGAAGATGAAGAGGAAAAATAATGATGAAATTACAGCAGTTATTACAGGAAAAACGCGAGGATATTCTCGCAGTTGCCGCGAAACATGGGGCATTTAATGTGCGGGTGTTTGGTTCGGTGTCTAGAGGTGAGGAGACGGAAACTAGCGACATCGATCTATTAGTCGATTACGATCTCCAAAAGATCTCGGCGTGGTTTCCAGGTGGGTTGTTGATGGATTTACAAGATTTATTAGATCGCAAGGTGGATATTGTGACTGAGCAAGGGTTGAGTCATTTAATTAAGAATCGGGTACTAGCTGAGGCAAAATCTCTATGAATTTAGAAAAGGACAAGGTTTATGTCGAGCATATCCTAGAGTGTATCGACAAAATTAACCAGTATACAGGCAGTGATAAGCAACGATTTATTAGTGATGATTTAGTCCAGGATGGTGTTTTACGCCGTTTGCAAACGATGGCAGAATCGACTCAACGGCTATCGGACGATCTCAAACAAACTGCCCCAGATGTAGATTGGCGGGCTTTGTCGGGTTTTAGAAATGTCTTGGTTCATGATTATCTCAATGGTATCGATCTAAATCGGATTTGGGATATTGTCGATAACTATCTACCAGCACTGAAAAAGGCGGTTGAAGGGATTGCTAGTCAGTTGGTAGAATGATTGAATTGGTGATTTAAAGATCGAGACTTGGTTTATTAGTAAGGGTGTGGGTTGAGTGATGACTGAATGGAAAGATACAGAAATAGGTTTAATTCCTGAAAAGTGGAATGCTGTTAAATTTGGAGAAATTTTAGAAATTCCCCTGAAAAATGGACTTAACAAACCCTCTCGTGTTAGAGGAGATGGCTATAAGATGGTAAACATGAATGAAATATTCGCTCATGACATAATCAAAAATATTCCAATGGAATTTGTTCCTTTAACGGAACAGGAAAAAAAGACATCTTTACTTAAAAAAAATGATTTACTATTTGCTCGTCAGTCACTTGTACTCGAAGGAGCAGGCAAATGCAGTATTTTTGTAGATGAAAGTAAAGAAGTATGTTTTGAAGGGCATTTAATCAGAGCAAGAGTAGACAATACTATATCTAATTCACTATTTTATTATTATTTCTTTTCATCCACCTATGGAAAAAAGTTTGTTAAAACAATTAAAGAGCAAGCAGTTGTAGCAGGAATTAGAGGTAGTGACTTAAAAGAATTAGTAATTCCTTGTCCGCCGAAACAACAACAAGATAAGATTGCTGATGTTTTATCCTGTCTAGATGCAAAAATCGACAACCTCAGACGACAAAATGAAACCCTAGAAGAAATAGCCCGATCGATCTTCAAGCATTGGTTTATCGATTTCGAGTTCCCCAACCCAGATGGCAAGCCCTATAAATCATCTGGTGGTGCAATGGTTCGATCGGATTTAGGCGATATTCCCGAAGGTTGGCAGATTTCCACAATTGGTAATGAAGTTGAAACAGTAGGAGGTGGAACGCCATCAACAACTGAACCAAGCTATTGGGAAAATGGAGATATTGCTTGGTATTCTCCAACTGACTTAACAAGATCTAAAACTTTATTTTCAATCGATTCTGAAAAGAAAATTACAAAGACAGGGCTACAAAAAAGCTCTGCAAAGTTGTTTCCAAAGTACTCTTTATTGCTTACGAGTCGAGCAACTATAGGCGAGGTAACAATTAGTACAAAGGATGCTAGTACTAACCAAGGCTTTATTACTATTATTCCCAATGAAAAATTTAGCATCCATTTTTTATATGGGTGGCTTTTGAATAAAATTGGGATCATTAAACTTTTAGCTTCAGGAAGTACGTTTCCAGAGATTAGTAAATCAAGCTTTAGAGGATTAGACTTCTTGATTCCATTAGCTGAGGTTTTAGAAAAATATGATTTGATATTAAACCCCATTTACAAAAGAGTAGAAAATAATATATTTCAAATTCAAACCCTAACTAAAACCCGTGATGCTTTACTACCTAAACTAATGAGCGGTCAACTTCGCGTCAACGAGTAAACCTATGAAATTACGAGAACTAGTAGATGAAATAATAATCGATCCTCGAAAGCTGACAAATTATGCGTTAGATCCAGACAATCCCAAGGGCAAAGACAAAGCCGTGATGTTTGAAAGACATTTGGGCTATACCAAAGATAACTATCAACCCCTACTAGACCAAATTAACGATCTAGTTCTCGATGCAGAAGCTCTCCCCCAAAATCAAGACCAATTCGGCATGAGGTATCGAGTAGATCTAGAAATTCAAGGAATAGAGGTGCAGCAAATAGAAGTAGTTAGAACTGGATGGCTGATTCCGCCTAACTCTAACCAAGCTCGATTAACCACACTTTATATAACTAAAAGATCGTGATTAAACCAGAATTATTTGACATTGTAGAACTGCTAGTTAACCTACCAGAACCTCAGCAATCGATCGGCACTCAAGGAACCATTGTTGAATGTCACGATCTCAATCATTTTGAGGTTGAATTTAGTAATGAAGACGGCGAAACTACCGCCCTCTGTGTTCTATCTCCCCAGCAGTTTATTGTCGTTTGGCAAGCTCAAACCAAACAATGGCTTACTACCACTGATAAAATAACAGCTATTTTCGATAATCTATCCGAACATAAACGTGAGGAAGTCTTAGATTTTGCCCGTTTTCTCTATCAAAAAGCTTAAATTCTTATAGCTATGAAATCCATCACCGAAGACGAGATCGAACAGTATCAACTCCAACTCCTCCACACCCTCGGCTATGCCTACAGCAACGGCTACAATATCCAACCCGAAGGTAAACACCAAGAACGAGAGAGCTTCGGTGATGTCATTTTAATCGACAGATTAACCCGACAGATCGCACGAATTAACCCCACCATTCCCCCTGATGCCAGACAACAAGCAATACGGGAAATCTTCAATATTGGTAGTCCAGAACTGCTCAATAATAACGAAATCTTCCATCGCTATCTCACCGAAGGAATCACCGTTGAATATCAAAAAGATGGCGACACCAGAGGAGAACCAGTTTGGCTAATCGACTGGAAAAACTTAGAAAATAACGAATTTCTGGCAGTCAATCAATTTACTGTCATCGAAGATAACCACAATCGCCGCCCCGATTTGGTGTTATTTATTAATGGCTTACCCCTAGTCATCATCGAACTCAAAAACGCTGCTGATGAAAAAGCCAACCTCAACGCCGCTTATAATCAACTCCAAACTTATAAACGCGAAATCCCCAGCCTCTTTACCTATAACGCCCTACTGGTCATCTCCGATGGACTCCTCGCCCGTGCTGGTTCGCTCACGGCGGGATTCAATCGATTTTCAACTTGGAAAACACCCACGGGCGATATCGACACTAACGAACTCGAAATCCTCACCAATGGACTATTAAATCGTCAGACCTTACTCGATTTAATCCGTCACTTCACCGTGTTTGAAAAGTCCAAATCTGAAGCTCCAGACACGGGCATTATCAGCATTACCACCGTTAAAAAAGTTGCTGCTTACCATCAATATTACGCAGTGAATAAAGCTGTTGAATCAATTGTTACCGCTGCATCGAGCGATGGTAAAGGTGGTGTCCTCTGGCATACTCAAGGATCGGGTAAGTCCTTATCGATGGTGTTTCTAGCCGGAAAACTGGTGGTAAATCCCCAACTAAAGAATCCCACGATTGTAATGTTGACCGATCGCAATGACTTAGACGACCAATTATTCGATACCTTTGCTGGCTGTCAACAATTGCTCCGCCAAGCCCCCCAACAAGCGGATAATCGCGATCGAGTTCGCGAATTATTAACCGTCATTTCGGGCGGGATTGTGTTTACCACCGTGCAGAAATTCGCCCCCGCTGACGGTGAAACCCTCTATCCCCAAATTAGCGATCGTTCTAATATTATCGTCCTCGCCGATGAAGCCCACCGCAGCCAATATGGATTCAAAGCTACCCAAGTCAACGTCCTCGACGAGTCGGGAACTGTCGTCGGTAAACGTACCAAATACGGCTTTGCTAAATACATTCGCGATGCCCTGCCCCAAGCTTGCTTCGTCGGCTTTACAGGTACCCCCGTCGAACAAGCCGACATCAACACCCCCGCCATTTTTGGCGAATACATCGACATCTACGACATCGCCCAAGCTGTCAAAGATGGGGCAACCGTGCCGATTTACTATGAAAGTCGCCTGGTACAAGTCGATTTAGATGAAACTGGTCGTCAACTCCTAGATGAACTCGACGAAGACCTCAGTTTTGAAGACCTTACCACTACCCAAACCGCCAAAGCCAACCAAACCAGCGTCGAAGCGATTATCGGCTCTACCAAACGGATTAACCAAATCGCCGCCGATATCATCACCCACTTTGAAACTCGCCAACAGGTGAATAAAGGCAAGGCGATGATCGTCACCATCAGCCGCCAAGTTGCCGTCAATCTGTATGATGCGATCGTCAAACTCCGCCCCGATTGGCACAGTAACGATCTCACCACGGGCAAAATCAAAGTGATTATCACCGCGACTGCTTCAGACGAGGGAAATCTAGTCCCCCACCACAGCAATAAGACCCAACGGAAATACCTCGCCAAACGCCTTAAAGATCCCGAAAATAGCCTCGAACTCGTTATCGTCTGTGACATGTGGTTGACGGGCTTTGATGCCCCCTGTCTGCACACGATGTACATCGACAAACCGCTTAAAAGTCACAATCTGATGCAAGCGATCGCCAGAATTAACCGCGTCTTCTGTGAGAAGCAAGGCGGCTTAATTGTGGATTATCTCGGACTCGCCGAAGAACTCAGACAGGCTCTAGCTTTCTACTCTCAAAGTGGCGGACAAGGAGCATTGACACTCGATCGCGATGTGGCTGTCGGGTTACTCCTGGCTAAGTTAGAAGTCGTCGAGCAAATCATGTCTGGCTTTAGCTATGGGCATTACTTCCAAGTCACCACAGGCGAAAAACTAAATATCCTCGTCGGTGCTGCTAACTACGCCGCCACCCCTGCCATTAAAGACCGATTTCTAGCCGAAGTTACCGCCCTCTCGAAAGTCCATTCCCTAGCTGTACCTCATCCAGACGCGATCGCCGCGTCAGAACTGATTTCTTTCTTCCAAGCGATTCAAGCCAGTCTCAGGAAGCTAGAAGGTGGCAATGAGGGACTTTCCAACCGCGAGATCGAAACCGCAATTCGGCAAGTTGTAGACCAAGCCTTAGTCTCAGCGACAGTGACGAATATCTTCGATGAAGCGGGGTTCAAGACACCAGATCTATCGATCGTTTCGGATGAATTTGTCGCCGAACTGCTGGGGATGGAACACAAAAACCTCGCCGTCGAACTGCTCCAGAAACTCCTCAAAGATGAAATCAAACACCGCAGCCGGACTAATATCGTCCAAAGTCGTAAACTAGCCGAAATGTTAGATGATGCCCTCCGTCGCTATCAGAACCAAGTCATCAGCGTTATCGATGTGTTGGAGGAACTACTCGAACTCGCCAAAGATACCAATGCGGCTAATGCTAGAGGTGAAGAACTCAACCTAGAGCCTTACGAACTCGCCTTTTATGATGCCCTGTCTCAAAATCACAGCGCACAGGAAATTATGGGAGTGGATAAACTGCGGGAGCTGGCGATCGTCCTGGTGGAGAGGATTAGGAAGAATGCTTCGATCGATTGGAACCTGAAAGAGAGCGTCCGCGCTCGAATGAAAGTCGCAGTCAAACGGTTACTCAGACAATATGGCTATCCTCCAGATATGGAAGCTCTAGCGATGGAATTAGTCTTAGAACAGGCGAAGGTCTTTACTGAGTTTGAAGTTTCTCAAGGTTTAATCGAATAGAATAGAATCAAACCAAACTTGAGGGGGAGATCTGCCCAGCGAACAGTATCAAGTGCATATTTTAGGCTGTAAATCATCGATCTTCCTCGGTAAAACTTGCTGTTTTTAGAAGAACGAGCTAAGTTAATATTAGCGAAGTTAGACGAACATAATGATTGAAGATCGTTAAAGTATAAGTCCGCATATATCATTAGCCTGCCACTCTACCAGCTAACCGCTGCTGAATTTGCATCTGAAAACTAGCAGCCACCTCCTCAATTTCCTCTGACGACATCACAGTTCCAAACTGCTCGTTTAGAAGATCGATAAACTTGTTGTGGCTGCCTGGATATAGAGCTAGCTCCATTACCTTATCCAAATGAATGCCCCAATCAGGCCCTGCACTAATATCACAGCCAGACTCTTCCTCTATCCTAGCCATTTCACGAGCTTCTGCTTCAGTAATTTGAAATCTCATAGTTTCCTCCATTCCTCTATTTAATTATCTACATCAATCTCTGTGCGTCGATACCATTGCTTGGTGCGTGCATTTTTACCCTTCGGGGAACCCGTAAAGGTAAATGCATCCGCTGCTTGGTGTATTTTCATGGACGGGAAACCCGTCCGAAAATACATCCGCTAAATCCCCATCCTAAAAACCCAATTATCAATTATCAATTAATTTAAGTACAATCTGCTAAAAATTTAAGAATGACTTTAACATCTAATTACCCCGAAAACTGGACAGAAATTGCAGCCAAGGTTAAACAAGCGGCTGGGTATCGCTGTAATCGATGCGGGTTAAAATGTTTACCACCAACGAATGCTTATCGACACCTAGATTTGTCTTTACGCCGGAAACTTTCGGCTCAAGTCCATCATTTGGATGGAAATCCTGGGAATAACGATCCTCAGAATTTGCGGTGTTTATGTGCGGGTTGTCATCTCAGAGTTCATCGTCACCATCCCAAACCTACTCCAGGTCAATTATCATTAAAATTAAAATTACCCAAAGTTAAAAGAAATTTGCGTCAAAGGATAAATTTTCAATTAACATTGGCGGATTTGATTGAGAGACTTCCCAAATTAGCAGTGCGATTCGATCGACAACTCGAACTAGAATTGTAAGGATAATAATTCCAGCTACTAACAAAAAAGATCGCATCCAGTTCTCAAGTTCAATCCGATAAACAATCCATAGCAAAATTCTCGTGCAACGAAACTATACCTTCAACTTTGATACCACCGCTGCGATTACAGCCCTCCAAACCGCCGAGAGTGAAACATTCGATTACTATCAAGCGCGACTGGACTTATATAACTTGTCCCTCATGGCAGACTACGATCAACTATCATGTTTGAGTAGCCTCACCGCCATCGACAAATACTGGTATCAAATCGAAACCGCCAAAAAAGTCCTCCGTCAACTTGGCGGACGCGCTCTCCTCGCTGATGAAGTTGGTTTGGGTAAAACCATCGAAGCTGGACTAATTATCGCCGAGTACCTCACCAGAGGCATGGTCAAATCCCTCCTCATCCTTACCCCTGCCTCCCTCGTTTCCCAATGGGAATTAGAACTGAGCGAGAAATTCAACATCAGTACCATCACCACCGACACCCGCGATCCTCAACAACCCCTAGCCGAATTTTGGAACGATAACCCCCGCATTGTCGCCTCCCTCAACACCGCCAAATCAGCCAAACATTACGCTCATGTGACTGGACGTGCTTGGGATTTAGTTATCGTCGATGAAGCGCACCACCTCAAAAATCGCACCACCCTCAATTGGAAACTCGTTAACGACCTTCAAAAACGCTTCATCTTGATGCTCACCGCCACACCAGTCCAAAACTCCCTCGTCGAACTATTTAACCTGCTCACCCTGCTTAAACCAGGCTTACTCCAAACCGAAGCCGCCTTCAAAAAGCAATACGTTAATTCCAAAAATGGGCGAGTCCCCAAAAATCCCGAACAACTACGCTCCCTGATGCGGGAAGTCATGGTGCGAAATACCCGCGCTCTTGTCGATGTCAAACTCCCCAAACGGTTTGCAACGACGATTACCGTTACCCCCGACAAACTGGAACAAAAGCTGTACCAAGATTTGAGCGCGTACCTACGACAGAATGAAGGATTAGATCGGTTATCGCGGACTAATTTACTCATGCGAGCGGGATCTTCCCCTCTAGCCTTAGCGGATTCCCTCAAACAACTGAGCAAACGTTTACCAGATGAAGAACTCAAATCATTAGCCAAACGTGCGAGTCAAATTAAACAAGTCGAGAAAGCCAAAATCTTGGTGGAAATGCTGGCAAAATCTCGCCAGAAGACCTTAGTATTTAGTGCCCACAAAGCCACTAGCACCTACCTAGCAACCACCTTAACAGCAGCAAACATCCCTTTTGCCGAATTTCAAGGTGGGATGTCTTTAAAGGAGAAGGATGGGGCGATCGCTTCTTTTCGGGATGAAGTTGGAGTATTATTGGCATCAGAGACAGGTGGAGAAGGACGAAATATTCAATTTGCCAATGCGATCGTCAATTACGATCTACCTTGGAATCCGATGAAAATCGAGCAGCGAATCGGGCGCATTCATCGGATTGGTCAAAGTCAAGATGTGTTTATCTTTAATTTTTGTCTCAAAGATAGTATTGAAGAATATATCTTGCAGATTCTCCACGATAAAATTAATATGTTCGAGTTGGTTGTTGGCGAAGTGGAGACGATTCTCGGTAGTGCGGACAGTGAAGTTGACTTTAGTGAAATTGTGATGGATATTTGGCTCAAGCATCAAGTTAAACCCGAATTAGATCTAGCTTTCGAGCAATTAGCCGACGAATTACTCCAATCCAAAGACCGTTATCGGGAAATTCAAGCCCTCGACGAGCAGATTTTTGGTGAAGATTTTGAAGCCTAAGAAATAACGCTTACCGTCTAATCTACTCAATTCTCCCACCGCCGATCTAGCTCCTTGCAGCAGTAATTAACATCGGCTTTACTCATTTTGAGGTATAATTAAATTAAGTGACTTAAACATGATTAAGAATATATTTTTGAATATATGCAATATATTACTAATGAGCGGGGAGAGCGAGTTGGGGTATTACTCGAACTAGCCGTTTATCAACGGTTGGCGAATTCATCGAATTTCGATCCTGAATGCTTGGTCGATTTAAACACGGATGAATTACAAGCACTTGCCCAGAGTCAGCTTGCGACAGTTTCTCAAACACGCTTGAATGAGTTGTTGTCGCAAAATAATGAATATAAGCTATCGAGCGATGAGATTGCCGAATTAGATCTTCTGATTGCACAAGTAGACCAATTAACAATTCTGAAAACTCGTGCGAGGTATACATTAAATCGCTTACATGGATTAGTCACAGCAGCATGAGTGCCTATATTTCTGTCGAGCTACAACGAAAAATTCGCGATCGCTTTGCCGATTGCTGTGCTTATTGTTTGACTGCGGAATCACTAACAGCAACGACATTTGAGTTCGAGCATATCATCCCGCGCTCGGCTGGCGGAGAAACTAGTTTGGAAAATCTTTGTTTATCCTGTCCAAATTGTAATCGATATAAAGCCAACCGTCAAAATATTATTGATTCAGATTCGGGAGAAATTATTCGGTTATTCCATCCACAACTTCAGATCTGGAAAGAACATTTTAACTGGAATGAGGATGCTAGTGAGATTGTCGAAGTTACAGATATAGGTCGAGCAACTATTATTACTCTCAAGATGAACCGCCCCGCGTTGATTCGAGTGCGGAAGTTGTGGGTTAAATTAGCAGAGCATCCGCCAAATATTAATCGATAAAATTAAGGGCGATCGTCGAAATAAATACAATTAACTTTAGTATATTATAATCTAAATTGTAACTAACTCTCCACTCACTGCCCAAACTATGCCGGATCCGATTCTCACAACACTCTCGAAACTAGTTTCCTTATATGATGGGGTAGCCGAAACAAATGGCGATCGACAATTGACGGTATTATTAACAGCTAATATTGCCAAACAACTGGAATTACCTGAAGAAGTAACTCTGACGACAGCAATCGATACAGCTAACAGTGTTTTTGTCACTTATCATTCAGAATTATTAGAGCGATTTAGCAGTTTATTAAACCAACGTGGGGCGATGAGTGCGATTTCAATTGCCTATGGAGGACATATTAGAACCACAGGCTTTGAAAAACAACTGTTAGCGACGCTTACTCCCTTAAATGGACTGATTCGTTATCAAGAAGCCAAAGCAGCTCCTACACGCTATCTTTGGTGTCATGTAGCTTATACCGCCGAAGCAGACGAAAGAAGAATTGGGATGGTGTCGTTTCTGGTGAATGAGTTGACGCTGGTGACTCCAGTGGAGATTGGGGAGGCTTTATTTTGGACGGATGACAGGGTATCAGTGACATCGATGTCTCCACTGGATGCTGGAGCTGCTACGATCTTGACAGAGTTAATCGAACGTACTGCGGCAGGATTAATCGATGAGGATCTTCAGAATTGGCAAGCTAAGTTAACTAGAGCTAAAAGTAGAGATGAAGAGCGGTTGAATGGATATTATGGCACTATTAGTCAAGAAATTCGCCACCGGATTGAGTCACGTCATTTGGAGGGTGATGGGGAAACTAAGGAATTGGCACGGATCGCTGCTACAGAGCGGGAATTGGCGACTAAATTAGCTGATTTGGAATCTAGATATGCACTGAAGGTAACAGCGTCTTTACACAGCGTGTTGGCGATTGAATTACCAACGGTTCATATCAGTTGTGAGTTGATTCGCAAAAAACAACGGCGGGTGGTAACAGCGGTGTGGAATCCGTTTACTCGCGTGGTGGAACCGCTCAGGTGCGAATTGAGTGGGGTACCAGTGACTGAGTTTTATTTGGACGATAGCAGTGCTAAAATTGTGGCGCAGAATGCTTGGAAGTAGAAGCGTCTAGTCTTTTCTGCTCATTTAGCTACTCGATAAACGCCCAGAATCCAATTAATACCGCCACCGATTAATAATGTTACCAGGGTTGTTAAAAATGGTTGGACAAGTTGCGCCACCCCCGACCCTCGCCGACTTTCTCGGATAGTTCTACAATTTTCCCCGCGCTAGATTCAATAAATTTTGTTCGCTCTATTAACACATCAACTTTACCCTCTGTTGTTGCCGATTTAGTGTTGACATTCCCTAATAATGTTCCTGCGCCGCTAAAAATCGGCTGTTTCAGTCCCGCAAGCAGGATTTAGAGGTTAGCAACCACCTCCACCAATCGAAATCCCCGAATCATTTAAGTGTTTCAGTCCCGCAAGCAGGATTTAGAGGTTAGCAACCTTACTGATTGGAAGTGTTGGGAAAAATACGAATGTTTCAGTCCCGCAAGCAGGATTTAGAGGTTAGCAACGGCAGGAGCTTAGAAAGCTCTCTGGCTAAGGTTTATAATACCATATTTGGCAAACCTTCCTTTAGATCGCGTCAAACCGACCTCAATTTCTGCTGTTTTCTCCCACCCCATTAGCTTAAAGTATTGATTTGTCAAGGTTCCAGCGTTTTGGCAGACCTACTAGGGAAAATTACCCCGCTCTAGGTTCGCCAAAAAATTGATACTATTATCATATCACAATAAAATTACATCTACTCGCTCTGGTTTCACCGAACCATAGACGATCGTCCGTTGGACTGACTTTGAATCTAGCACATAAATTCGTAGTGAATCCTCCTCTGGTTTAATTAACTTCTCTAGTTGTGATTGTAATTTAGCAAATTGTACCGCAGTCAAAAAGCATTCAAAGACACTATACTGCTCCCATTTTCCATAACCGCCTAATAATTTGTGCAGTCGATTTCGCCGCTTATTGGCTGGCTTATTATCTGGCAGATCGTAAATAATTAGATAGAATAGCGTAGTCATCTTAGTATTAAAGGTTTGTAAGGTACATCTTCTTGTAAATGTCGAGCCAATAATCGAGCTTGTAACTCGATCGCGCGACGATAATTACACTTATATCCAAACACTGGATGGCTAAACTCGTCGCTCATTTTCTTTTCAAATGCCTGAAGAAAGGTCTTCCGCGCCCCATCAGTTAAGCGATAACTGCCCAGACTTTCGGTAAAATCATCGACATGAAGCTGGCGGTTATTGATGACACTGAGCACCAAATTATCGGCAACGATCGATCGAAATTCTTCCATCAAATCCAGTACCAAAGCTGGTTGTCCGTGATGTACCTCATGTAAATAGCCGATATAAGGATCGAGTCCAGCTATATGTGCCGCTGCTGTCACCTGAGTGCGGAGTAAGCCATAGGCAAAGCTCAAAAGTGAATTAACTGGATCTGTCGGCGGACGACGGTTTCGTCCGGTAAACTTCCACTGAGAATTGAGCATAGCGGGCCAATAGCTAAAATATTCTTTAGCAGCGATGCCCTCAATTCCCCGTGCTTTGTCGATCGAATCCTGATTAAATACTTGTTTTTGACGCTCCTTGAGGGCACTATCTTTTTGACCATGACGATAGAGAACGTTATATTGATTGTGAATCTTTGCCTGAATAATCGATTGCACTAAAGCTAGTCGGCGCACAGGGTTATCATAGAGTCGATACTGTGCCAGCCTCAATTGACCATTGCGTGAATGTCCTGGCAAAGCTGCCCCCAAATATTTACCAAAGCTTGATAAGTAATGAACTGGTAGCCCCAGTTCTAAGGCATAAACTAAAGCATCGCCAGTTACTTGGGGATTTCCCATCAGGACGACTTGTTCCAAAGTTTGAGCGGGTACTTTTTGCTTCTTCCAGCTACCATCTTCCTGCTTGAGTGCCACTTGAAAAGCTTCATATTGCTTACTTAGTATGGCATCAGGCTGAGTCACATATAGAATTGACATAGTTTTTGGTGTTAATGATGATTTAGGCGGTCAGTAATCGGATTTCGTTGGGCAGACAAATATGTTGAAGACTGCACGCCTGACATTTTTTGGGATGATCGATCGGTGCAGGAATGGGGAACTCACTAGCGATCCTTGCGGCTTGAATTGCCGCCTCAGTAGCTTGACGGAGTTGCTCCGTAAACATCACCCGTTCGCGGCGACGATTGGCGTGGTAGAAGATTTCGCCGTATTCGATTGATTTCCCCATCCGTTCTTCCAGGCACAATGCCGCACCACAGAGTTGAAAATGGTCGCTGAGATGCTTGCCCATTCTTCCTTTTTTATATTCGATCGGGACTAAAATACCGTGAGTTTCTTCAACAGCATCGATAACACCGCTGATTAATAATCGATCGCTCCAAACCCATTGCTGTTGATGAATGGTGGTGTCACCTTCGCGGCGGGTGGTTTCTTTATCGATATGACGGTGAACGTGGCGACCGAGAATAATATGCTCGTTATCAGCCATCTCTCCCAACACATGTTCAAAGTAAAAACGTCTGTGACAATACTCCCAAGCATTGAGATATGCGAGGGGAAGATAAGATTCATTCATAAATTTAGTGACTTTTTAGGCGGGTTTGACCCATACCCATTGCAGTTTTGCGTCCAACTCCAGCATACTCAGCGAAATGGGCTAGGATCGTGGCGATTCTGGCTTGTTCAGGATTTGGAAATTCATACCTAATCCAACCGATCGAACCAATTTCATCTGCTTTCATTTTGAGAGATTGGGTTTTTAGATTATATTGTGCAATCATCCCTTGCCATTCGATTCGATCGAACTTTAGTTCTTCTGATGCAAATGTATTCCAACGACGCAGGAGTCCCCCAAACACAAGCTCTGGTAGAGGAAATGGCTGAATGATATTCTGTTGCTTAAAACTGGTAGGAGTTTCAAACTCTAACTTTAGTCGCTCCTGGGTAGGAATCTGAACTAACTTTTCATAGCGGGTTGAAGTGATGATTTGAATGTGTCGATCGATCTGACAAGCAACATCTGTTATCAAAATTTCTTGTCCTAAATGTGAACACACCCCCCACATCAACGGTGCTAAAAGTTCCGGTTGCAACACTGCGATCCGAATTTGGATCTGTTGACGATTTCTAGGTTTTGCATAAATTGTAAAGGGGGATGATGATGATTGATGTAGTTGTTCGGCTAGTTGTGCATTTGCATTGGCAAACCATTGTAAACACATTCCGTGCATTGCCCTATTGAGAGTTGCAGGAAGTGGTTTGCTATGAGTCAGTGAAAGCTGGACAACAAATAGATGATCTGTCTGGGTTTCTACCCCGCTTATTTCATAATGCTGTCCTTGCCATTCGATCGGTTTGAATTGTGCTATCTGCTGACAAATTAATTGAAATAGTAGTGGATATTTGTCAGCACAAGGTAGAACAGGCATGATTTTTATCATCCCTTGCCCAGAAGCTAAAGGTACCCACAATGGGATCGATTCATTTCCATCTAGCCATTCAGGTAATGGAATTGAGCTATTGGATGGTGGAATTGGACGTAGGACTAATATTAGCCCTGCAATTTGAGTAGTGTTAGATATTAAGATGTCGGGTGTAGAAATCATAACGGGCACTTGTTGCAGTCAGTTTGAGTGGCAGAAATCCTGGTGGAATTACACGATCGTTCTTACCCATTTTTTTCTCAGAGAATGGATTAATCGCCTCAAATGTAGCTTTTTCGCCAAGATCGTCCATTGGTTGAATTACAAATCCACTTAAAGGATCGATCTCAAAAGTACTCTCATCGCTAACAATCACGTTATCAGGCAAAAATTGAAAGAAGCAGCTTCGTTTACCAAAGTAGTTGATCTGAGTAAAGAGATTTTGTAGCTCGGTAGTACGATCCGTTACCCCACAGCAAAAGGTCAAATTACCTTCTAGATGCGCCCACTCTCGAAACACAAAACCATCTGTCAATGGCATTATAGAGCGGGTTTTATCTGCTTTATCTGCTGTTTGATCGTAGTAACGTAACTTGTAACCATTTCGGTTCACCACCACATTTTCTGATGGCTTAACCCGAATTTCTAAATCCCTGATCCAGGCAAATTCCCGCTTTATCCAGTCATCAAAATCAGCTTGATGATTTACCCCTTGATTTTCAAGCATTACCTTTAGTAATGCCATTTTGATTGCATATGGTGTCGGAACAAGATTCGTCCTTGCTGCCATGCTGGTTGCATCCGATCGCTTGAGAGAAAATAGGCTCACAGGTGAGTATGAAATAGTGAGCCACTTTCCTTCTTTAACCTTACTGATTGCCTTCGCCATTAGTCGTCTCCCAGGGCTGTGCTTGTTGGATTAGCTGTTCGATTTGTTCAGCAAATTGTGCAAAATCTTCAAAAGGATATTCGATAATAGTCCCTTCTCCATTTATGCGATTAAAGGTTTGTGCCAAGCTGCTAATTTGTCGCTGATAACTATCGATTTGTAATGGGCTAATCATGGGGGCTGGACAACGCTTAGTACTAACTGTAATTACGCCTTCAAATCGATCGGGGTGAGGCAGATTAGTATTACGTTTGGCTCCATTCGGTTGGAGATATGTGTAAAGAACACTTTTGAGCAAAGCATCTAAACGCTTTTTACGTTCGGTAGTGTCTATTGCATAGCCAAAGTTGTGAGGATTATAACCAATCCGAAATGCTTCAATATTTAAGACTGTGGCATATAAACCCGAACTTACCTGAGTATTGTAGGGAGTTGGGTTTTCAACCCCGTACTTGGCATGAAAATAGCTTTGGGTTTTGACTGAGCCTGGAATTCCGACTATGGCTCCAAATTCGATCGCTGAATCACGTTTAAGAGTTTGCCCACCTTTGACCGTCACCATAAATCCTTCAAGATCGCTAATCGAGCAAGCCTGGAGAACTTTACTTGTGCGACTAGTTAGATCGGGTTCTTTATCTGTAAAATAATCTTTGTTTTGGAGCAAGTCATAGCCAATTCGATCTGGGTCAGCTTTTTTGCCCCCTTCGGAAAGAGAAAGATTATTTTCGATCGCTACTCGATGTAAATGCTCTGCCTGAATATGCTTCATCATATCCCCAGAGATCCCATTGACATATTGTGGCTCTGGATCGTTTTTAGTCATAATGTAATAACGACGAGTCAGTGATTGATTACCCTCATTACCCTCGTTATTTAGAGCGTGTAATTGCCAAGATAGTAAACCACTAATAGAAATTGAATAAACTGGAAACTGGTTTGTCTGAGTCATAATAAATCTCCTTATTTTATGTATTAGTCTTTATCGCTAGTATCTTCTTGCACTTCATCACCTTCAACGATCGGCGTATCAGGCACTTCAGTTTTTAGTGGCTTCTTCCATTGAGCATATCCATAGGCAAGTAGTAAATTTGCAACCAAATTGCAACCAAATCGCTTGTCATCTAATAACTTGAGGAAATCCTCCAAATCTTCATTTGTTACCCAAACTCGCTTTAGTGGCTTCCCTTCCTTCTGTAATTTCTCCTGAAGTCTCAGGTTCTCATTTTCATAAGTAGACAAAAAGCTAGAAAGTTCGATGATGAAGTCTTTCTTAGATCCTGCATGACTACCAAGGCGTTGCGATAGTCCGTATGTACGTTGCCAATCTAGTTCGATCGATCCCTGTTTAGTTTTGATTTTGCCAGCATATACAGTGGCACTATTGATTGCTCTGGCGATCCTCTGAAATCCTTTATTTTGTGTGATTTCAGTAATCGACCAATCGCGATCGGATTTGTCAAAACTCTGTGTCATGATATCTAGTCCTTGTTGAGAAAATTGTCTGGGTGAATATTTCGCCTTAGAATCAGCTAGCTGTCGGACAATATAGTCGGCATAAACGAGATGGAATCGGAAAAATTGGTTGAGTTCATTACCTGTGATGAATTCGCGGTAAGTACTTAGCAGTTCGCCGTTACCTTCATCGATCGATAGCGATCTCACCACTGCCAAATGCTCATCTAGGAGCGTTTGATAGCTTTTCACATCCTCTGCTGTTTGTGGTCGAATCCAGTCGGGTAAACCCAGACTAAATACTTCTTTCACCCCGTAAACCTGCCCTTTGGAGCCAAAATGAGTGCCGCTAAAGCCAGATACCATTTCCTTGAGGGAGGGATTACGGGAGCGTTGGCGAACCTGTGTTCCAATTTCCTTCGTCGCGGGGTGATATTTTAAAAGCTCGATAGAAAGCCTAATTGACATTTCTGCATCAAATCTGGCAACCCCATGTGCGCCGCTGGGAGGACTATATTTCCGCACTTTATCTAAAACCGATCGGTAATGAAAAAGACTTATTTCTTTCGGTTCTAACAAAAGCATTCGCCAATCGAATGTGCGATCGGAAACTTTGATTCGTTCAGCAATACCGAATTCAAATAGACCTGCGGTGACGAGCCAAAGCAATAACCATGAATCTTTCTGTCCACTAGTATCAACTTTATTACTGTCAGCTTTCGGACGATTCACACCCTGTACCGATGTCGGGAAAAAGATTTTTACCGCACTAGCATCTGTTGGAAGATTTGTACCAGTATATTCCTTGAAATAAACTGCCGCTCGATCGATCTCATCACCTTTTGAGACTGTATCTTTATCAGCAAAAGCTCTTAGAACCGATGCCAGCAAAGCTCCAAAGTCCTGCTGAATATCCCAACCTGATTTCCACAGAGCATTGTGGTTTCGATCGTGCCGCATCGAAGTCAGAATTACTCCATTCTGTGTCCGAGCGTCTGGTTCCGGCGGTTTATCTTCATCAGCCAGATCTAGTTTTTCACGCTTGGATTGACGTTGAAACTCTATATGTCGCTTCCGAATCTCAGTGTTCTCTTTGGTATCAAAGAAGTTCGTTCGATCCCAGTCTAAACCCGCGATCGCTTCCGTTTTATCCCCTTTAACAGGTCGAAACAGAAGGCAGTGAAAGTTCACCTTTAAGCCGAGGACTCAACCGTTGCCAGCTCTGCTGAATCGCCTCATTTGCCTGTGGGTGCAGGTCAATCTTTTCATTAGATTCTTCCCACCCTTTCGCCCAAGCTGAATGATGTCGCCCTGCTGCCATCTCGATCGTGTGGCAAATTAAGTCTATCTCCCTCTCGTCTGTCCCAAATTGCTCTTCTAGAACAGGTTTTAAGACAGCATCAAGTAGATCGAACGCAATAAAAGCACTTTCTACCGCATGAGTTGGTCGCGGATGCTCTGCGGTATATTTGTCGTAGGCTTCCTTGAAAACTTTATCTTCGGGGTGGTGATCCGTATGTGCTAAAAGCTGATTAGCTGGATTAGTAATTTTGAATTTATCAGGTTTGTTCGCAAGGCTTTGATAAAGATCGAAGGCTGTTTTTTGCCATCCACCCATCGATCCTTGCCACTTCAATTGCAATTTACCAAGATCGTGTGTAATCACTGCCAAAAATACGAGGAACTCAAATAGAGCAGTCGTTTCGGCTAGAGAATGTTTTGGGAAGATCTTACACATGATAAACCGTCCACCAGCCAGACTCAATTCCGACTCAGAACTAGAAAGTTTAACTTTTGTGGGTATTCCATCAATGATTAGCTCTCCAGCAAAATTTCGCTCCCAACAAGTCCACATCCGCCCCAGATGTCCTAAGTAAGTATCCATTCGGTAGCTATACTCTCGACTTACATTTGGCTTTAATGCCTTCTTCGGCGATTTATAACCTCCATCAGTCTGTATATCAATCTGGAGTCCGATATCACTGTCATAACTGACATAACTGGGGTTAACAACCAAGCGGATACTTTCGGTGAGTTCTTGTTGAGTTTTAATCGGTTTTGCCTGTGGTAAGGCGTAACTCTCTCCCAATTTGCCTTCTGGCGGCACGATTTTCTTAAATATCCAGGTTCGATCGTGACTATCCAAGTATTCTCGCCAAATTTTAAGCAGAGTTGTCCGAGGTAATGAAAAGGGCTGAAGCTGTTTAATATCGACATTATCAGATATATCTAAATCGATCGTAATCGGATCTTCAACCATGAATACACTACGATTATCGACATGACGAATTAAATCTTGGGCAACGCTCTTTTTACCCTGAAATACTGCCGCATCAAATTGATTTTCAAATTCACTTCTATTTTGCGATCGCTTTCCTGCCTGTGCCCGATCTTCTTCACCATGAACCCTATTAATCCATCCTTCCTCGATTGCAAATCCGACAGGTAAATCTGTATTTTCGGACGATCTATGTTCTAATAAAACTTCCCAAGTCAACTCACAGATGGGATCGGAGTAGGGCAGAAACTGACGACGTTCTCGTTTTTCTGTCTGTGCTATTTCTTCGTCATCATCTTCTGATTTTGCAAGAACTTCTCGCTCATCACCTACTTGCATCGATCGATATATCAATACCAGCCCTTTTTCTCCCCTGAATCTGGCACAGCGTCCCGCCCGCTGGAGTAAAGCGTTCATTGGGCATAACTGCGTGTGCATCACTTCTGATGTGATATTGATTCCTGCTTCCACAACTTGAGTTGAAATTAAGACATAGCAGATGCCGTCCTCATTATCTTTCCAGCCTTCTGCAAAGATTTCTTGTAGAGCTGTTTCCTTAGCCTTACGGTCTTGAGGTAGAAATCGAGAATGCAGAAGTATAACTTTGACATTTTCCGGCACAGTATCTTGCAAATCCTGAAACAAGCTCTGAGATCTAGCAACAGTATTGCAAATAACGATTACTCGCTTGCGATCGTACTGCTGGATATCCTGCAAAATCACTTCAGCACTAAGTGATTTCTGACTAGGATTAAAACAGCGTTGCCGACTGCCTTCAATGTTCTGAAGATCCTCACCTTCAACATTGATTAGACTTAACACTTCTTCGGGATTACGATTCCTTGGTGTCACTTCTTGTTGAATCTGTTGTGCTAATTCATGAGTTAGCGTTGCTGTCATGAGCAGGTAGGGAGAAATTCCTTGTATTTGTTCGAGTAGTTTAAGTGTTGTTGCGAAACTACGATCTGGATCGAGTAAATGTAGCTCATCGAAGACTAGATAAGATGCAAACACCACACCTGCATTGACATTTGCCGATCCGCGACCCACTGAGTAAGGGATACTTAGAAAACTGCTGAGGATCTGATCGATCGTACAAAAAATAATATCTCCTTCAAATCTTGGATCTTCAGGATTTTCACCTGTTTGCAGTGTCACTACCAGAGAGCGTTTTGGGGAATGCTTTTCTTCCCAATTTCTCACCAGCTTGACCGTTCGATCTCGTAGACTAGTTGCTAATGTTCGTAAAGGCACTATGTAAATGAGCTTATTAGGAAAATCTTCAATGCTCATCTTTTTTGCAAATAAAAATGGTGCAATTGCAGTCTCCGTTTTACCTGAACCAGTAGGTGCTCTCAATAAAGTGCCACCTTGGGTTTTAGTAGACAAAATTTTTGCGATTGTATCTTGCTGAAACTGGTGTGGAGTTGGATAGCCAGTTAAATCTTGAAAATATTGTTTAATATTCATGTGTTCGGTTTGTGATGTTAATATGTTGACTACTAATTCGATTGAATAAGTTCGGGTGGCAAACTCAATCAGTCTTTACCCAAAATCTTTCAGTCATGTTGGATCTCCCGTATAGTATTTAGTCATTTCCTCAATCTCCGTTTTAACCATCGCTATCAACTTCGGCGGACTCAGAACTCTAGCACCCTTGCCATAGCTCAATACCCAGCGTTTCATATCATTCAATCCACTTACCGTCATCGAAAGCGTCAGCGACTCATCTGGATGTTCTGCTATCTGCTGACTGGGATGCCATTTCCGCTCCCGAATATATGGAGCCGTGGCTCGATCGAATTCGATCTTGATTTCTACCGCACCATCTCCTACCTCATGCTGGAAAATAGCATCCAGATATTGTCTGGGATCGAAATCAGGATCGCGGACAAATTTCTCGATCGTCAATTCCAACTTCCGAACCCGATCGACCCGAAACCAGCGAATCATCTTCCGGTTGTGACAGTAGCCAATGACATAGGGATTAGTTCCGCGATAGATATGGAGCAAATAAGGATCGAAGACTCGATCGCTAGTAGAATTCCGACTCGCCGTGTAGTAAGTCATCAGCACCGACTGTTGACGATGGCAAGCATTTTCGAGATTATTCCAAATCACCGGATCGAGATCTAACGTCGCTTCTGCACGAAACAACATGTGTTCTTCCGATAATTTCTGTAAGTCTACCCAGTTCTGTTCTGGTAATCGCTCACTCAATCTAGCGATCGCCGTTTCTAGTTCGCGGCGATAGGCTGTACCACTATAAGCTTTGAGCATTCTCGCTCCCAAAGTCAACGCAAACAGTTCGCCTTGAGTGAGTGGGTAAGTAGACAACCGCCACGTTGGATCTTCGTAGTAGTAACCCTTCGATTTAGATTTCTCAATCGGAGCGGATAATCGATGTTTGAGAAAGGTAATATCGGCTCTGACTGTCCGCTCACTAACTTCTAACTCATCTGCTAAATACTGGGCTGTAGTACGATCGCGATTACGTAAAAGTTGGTCGAGGCGGATAACTCGCTCTTCTTGTCTTAACATTGTGGTCTAGGAAGTTTCGGTTAGACCTATATTAGCTGGCTAACCTGGCAGAAAAGCTTCCGACTTCAAAATTAATTCAAAATAATTTTTCGACGATCGATACAGTACTTCTCGCTATCATGAGGTGCATTAAAAAAAACGCTTTTAGTAACACTTTGCGTATTAAAATTGTATCCGGCAACAGATGAATTCAGGCTATGGAACAGCGACATCAATAACTTTCGAGATCTATCTGAAACTCAATCTTTCTCCCCATCTTCCAAGGGAATCGGCTCGGGATTTAATTTAATCCCCAACTTCAAAGCCGGATTATTCGTCCACCTATCCCCCACATGAGTATAAATCGCCGTCGTCCGAGGATCTGCATGTCCCAGTAAATCCTGTACCTGTCTCAACGACGCACCACTCTGAATCGCCAGAGTACCCGCAGTATGTCGCAATGAGTGAGCGGATAAAGTTCGTCCCTCCCCATACTTGAGATTGAGAGCCTTGAGATAACCATCGACAATCTTTCTAATCCCCCGCCGCGACAACCGATAATCCTGCTCCTCTGGACTTAAATTGCGGGGACGATTATACAAATTGATAAATA
>JANMEL010000258.1:0-9387 GCA_031376885.1 Chamaesiphon sp. OTE_70b_metabat_96
TTACGCGCTGAGGACTCAGAAACTAGTCCGCGTAGGCGGACTTCGTATTGTTAGCCCCGATTTTAATCGGTGGCTGTCTATGACGATCGACTTGACAAAAGCACCCACCTAAAATAAATTAGGTATATGAATCAATTTTCCAGTGAGTCCTCAGCGCGTAAAACAGTTCTTGATGCGGCAGAACAATTGTTTGCGGCGCGTGGCTATGCTGCTGTGACGCTCAAAGACATTGCCAAGCTGCTGGATATCAAACAAGCCTCGCTGTATTATCATGTGCCTGGAGGGAAGGAAGATTTATTTGTAGAAGTGATGTTGCGCCACTTGGAGCGGCGACGACGAGCATTTGAAGAGATTATCGAGACTGGCTCCCCAGCTTTGGAGGATTGTTTGATGCGGGTGGGAATGTGGCTGATTTGTCAACCCCCGCTCAATGCGAGTCGAATGATCCAAACCGATCTCCCCGATTTGGCTCCCGAAAAAGCACAGCAGCTAGAAGAGGCAATGGCACGTTGTTCTTTTGCCCCAATGGAGGCGGTTTTTGCCAGCCATCAAAATCGCTTGAATGGCGATCCAGGATTTATTGCTGGGTCATTTTTAGCGACGATCGAAGCTCTGAGTGTTGTCAAAAAGTATAGTATCAAAACCGACCAGCAATTAGTCGCAGATGCGATCGCTCTACTGTTGCATGGTGCGTTAAGCTCTTAATTTTTTTTTGCCTATTTGTCTAACCAATTTTAGGTCATTGAACTAATCAATCCGAAGATGCCGATGAATGCTGCTGATTCAGCCGCGATTTGTGAAATTCGATCGGTAGAATAACTATCTTCGTAACTAATAGGTTTTAATTTATGTCAATTTTTTGGTCTATTATGGTTTTTTTTGTTGTGGTTATCCTCAATGCTTTACTGATTCGATTTCGGGGTCGTCGTAAAATAAACACCTGGTCGATTGCCGATTTTTTGCCTATAGTCGCCTTTGTTTTTCTAGGTTTAGGAGCAGCATGGGCGATTGAATTTTTACTCGGACAGCTATTCAAAATAGACAAACAGATTCTCAATGATGGGGGGTTTAGCATCCGTCAGGCGATCGGCCTGAGCATCACATTCTCTAGCATTCAGTGGTACAAGACTAGCCCACAGAGATAAAGAATATCCAGGTAAATATCAGAGCGGATGTTAAAATTAACATGACTAGTCATAAAATAATTGATTAGCGTAGATTCATATTTCAGTTGAAATCAGGGCGCAACTAAATGACAATTCGATCGACCTTAACTTTTATCGCAATTTCTTGTTTTATTTCCGCTGCAATTAACATCATGCCACGGGAGACATCTGTACAAGCACAGGTTCCAGCTCCGATCGGTAAAAAGGCTCCACCCTCCACGTATACGAGCTTTTCTACTGCTGGTATCAAATTGATTAAACCTGATGGTTTTGAAGTTGCCGAAAAATTCGATGGTTTCCAACAAGCTAGCACCCAGTCATCGGTAATAGTAATGACAATTCCTGGGCCATTTGTAGAGGTGACTAAGGGCTTTACTCCCGGAGAATTAAAATCTCAGGGAATGAAGCTTAGGAGTAAACAAAATGTGTCGATCGATGGGAATAAAGGTATTCTGATTAATCTACATCAGGCCGCATATGGCACAAAATTTATTAAATGGGTCTTTGCTTTTGGCAATGAAACAGAGACAAAGATTATTACAGCGACCTTTCCACAATCTAAGGCTGCTAAATTATCTACCATTCTTAAATCAGTATTACTTACGGCTAAAAATGATGTAACTTCACCAACTGCTGGCTCTGATGTAGACTTTAATATCTCTCCATCTAATAAATTAAAATTCACACGATCGATGAATAGAGCGGTGATGTATACCAAAGATGGAGAGATTCCAGCAAAATCGCCAGAAGATCCCCTCTTTATTGTCGCTCCATCACTATCGGAGGCGACGATCGTTGACAAAAAAGAGTTTGCCAATCGCCGACTAGCTCAGACTAAAAGTATCAAGATAAATTCAATTACTAGCACCAATCCAATTACGATCGATGGGTTCGATGGTTATGAAATCGTTGCTGATGCAAAAGATATAGCTTCAGATACTCCGATTACTATTTATCAAGTGATGCTATTTGATGATTCATCTTATATTTTAATTCAGGGTCTTGTGGGGACTAAGGTTGTCAATGAATATCTACCTGAATTTAAAGCGATGGCGGAAAGTTTCAAGAAAAAACGCAAATAAATCGCTATAAATATCTTTGAATAGTGAATATCTAAATCTGTAGGCGTGGGTTTATGCTATCAATAATGATTTTACAATAAATCTATGCCAAACCCACCCTCCCCACTCAGATCTATTAAGAATTGAAGAAGCGATCTAATAACGATCTCTATTATTGATATGCAGAAAATTTTCTAAGGTCGATCGGCTGGTCTTTTTAATAATCCCGCAGGCACTAAACCCTGGGGGAAAAATATCGTACCGAGCACAATTAACAATCCAAAAATCATCAATCGTCCATCTCTGAGAAACTGAGCGATAAATAATGGTAAATTCGGTGTGTCTGCTGCAAATCGCAATAATTCTGGCATGGCGGTAAAAATCATCCCGCCCAAAACTGCCCCCAAAAAGCTGCGGGATCCACCAATTAAGACGAAAGTTAAGTAGACGATACTCGCATCAAATGTACCTTGTCGAGCATTCCAAGTATTTAAAAAGTGTGCGCTGACTGCACCAACTATCCCCGCGAGAATTGCCCCCAATGTGAACGCTAACACCTTATAATAAGTCGGATTGATGCCCATTGCATCGGCGGCTAATTCGTCCTCTCTGATGGCAATGAGGGCACGTCCGACGCGAATATTTTCGAGTCGATAGAGGAATGCCATACTTAATAATAACAAGGGTAAGGCAATCCAAAGATACTCGATCGGACTATTAAATGGTTGGGGAATTCCAAATATACCTACCGCACCGCCAGTTATTTCGAGATTGAGGGAGAGGATCCGCAGAATTTCGATAAAGGCAATGGTCGCGATCGCCAAATAAATGCCCCGTAGCCTCAGTGCAGGCACTCCAACTAGAATTCCCAATATCCCGCAAATGATGCCCGCGATCGCCATTTCTAGTAGCAATAGACCGATCGGAAACATCCCCGTCGTGACAAATACCTTGGTCGATAAAATTGCCGCAATATAACCACCAACAGCATAAAAACCTGGACTAGCTAACGATAGTTGCCCCGCCATTAACGGTAAGTAGAGGGAAATTCCCAACATCGAACCAAACAACATCGAGACAATTAGAAAGCCATATGTAGAGAAGAAATCATTCATTCTATTTTGGATTTGGATTGTTTGGGTAACTTCTTACTTTTATTCCGCAAAGGCGGACTTCGCTCGCGCGTGCAAGGATTTTAATCGGCGGCATTCTATCTAGCAATCTAGATTAAACTTTCTGGATTAACTTCTGTCCGAGAATTCCTTGGGGACGTACTAAAAGAATGATAAATAAGATGGCAAAAGCAACAGCATCTTTATATCCTGAATCAGGGACAAAGGATTCTACCATCCCGATTAATAACCCACCAATAACAGAGCCAGGAATGCTTCCCAGTCCGCCCAACACAATCACAGCCAAACCTTTTAATCCAAACCCAATTCCAAAATATGGCCCAGCAATCCCAAAACTAGAACCGACTAAAGTACCAGCAATACTTCCCAAGAAGCCACTCACAAAAAATGAGAGCATAATAAATCTTTCGGTATCGATACCGAGTAGATTTGCTGTAGTCGGATCTTCGGCGACCGCTCGCATTGCTCTACCATATTTTGTCCCACTGATAAAATAAGTCAATCCAGCGAGAATTATACCGGATATAATAAAGATAATAATTTGTACTGTCCGAATTGAGATCGGATTTGCCTCACTGCCAAAATTAATTGCACTAGGTAAATCGCCATAAGTATTACCTGGAAATGTATAGTTCTCAGCTCCAACTAGGTATTGAATCAAATTCACGAGGATCAGAGCGACACCCAAACTAGAAACTACCATCAGCAATGGATCCGATTGTTTCCTTCTCAGTGGGCGATATGCTAGTCTTTCGATCGCAATTGCCACTCCACCCGCCAAGATTGCTGCGACAATTGCCGCTAGCCAGAAGGGAAGTTGAATGCCTAATGAAAAATTGGCAAGCAACCCATTAAACCCAAATTTCCCACCCATTAAGGCGTAGGTAAAATAAGCACCGAGGGTAAAGATTGCCCCATGAGCGAAATTGATAATCCCTAAAATCGAAAACACCAACGTATAGCCCAACGCGAAGATAGCATAGACACTACCGATCGATAAACCGCCTAATAAGTTCTGTAGAAATACTGTCATGATCTTAATTCTATCTTGTCGTCGCAATTTTTAGTACTGCTCTGGAATGAAAAATTGCTCGTTGCGTGGGGGTCTAATGTAGTCTTGGGCGGGTTGTCTGGGAGTTAGTTTTAGCGGTGGTGGAGTCATATCCACGTATGGAATTTTGCTGAGGATGTGGGAAATACAATTTAGACGGGCGCGTTTTTTGTCATCAGCTTCGACGGTGAACCAGGGAGCTTCGGGAATATTCGTGTGGGCAAACATGTTATCCTTAGCTTTGGAAAAGTCCACCCATCGATCGCGTGATTCTAGATCCATCGGACTCAATTTCCATCGTCTAGCTGGATCGATCGTTCGCGATTGAAATCGTCTTTCTTGCTCATCATCGCTGACAGAAAACCAGTATTTCAAAAGAATAATACCCGATCGAATTAACATCCGTTCAAATTCGGGACAATCTTGCAGAAAACAGTGGTATTGCGCCTCGGTACAAAAACCCATCACATGCTCTACCCCAGCTCGATTGTACCAACTCCGATCGAACATCACAATCTCACCAGCAGCGGGAAGATGAGCCACATAACGTTGAAAATACCACTGAGTCTGCTCTCTGTCGCTCGGCGTACCCAATGCGACAATCCGCGAACCACGGGGATTCAAAGGCTCGGAAATCCGTTTGATTGTCCCCCCTTTACCAGCAGCGTCGCGCCCCTCAAAAATCACCACAATTCGGGCACCTGTAGACTTTACCCAATATTGCATTTTCACCAATTCTAACTGAAGCTTGGCCAGTTCTTTTTCATATTTGCGATCGGAGATCTTCGAGCTACCTTCCCCTTCACTGGTAAATTTTCTGAGCTTGGAGTGTTTGGCCTTTTTATGCTTTTCCCCATCCTTTACAGGCAGAATTGGGGCTTCTGAAGTCTCGGTTGCTGGCTCTTCGTTCATGAATTTGTTCCTAAAGGTTCTGGCAATCTCGGTAGGGCTGAAAATAACGGGCGGGATCGGTTAGGATCGAGCTAGGGATTAATTCCTGACAACGCTTAATTTGGTTTAGTAAACTATGTCTGAAGCTCTAACACTGACTCCCGCCAACGTTGAAACCGTACTCGACACCCTGCGCCCTTATCTGATGGCTGATGGTGGTAATGTAGAATTAGTCGAAATTGACGGCCCGATCGTCAAACTTAGACTCCAAGGTGCTTGCGGATCTTGCCCTAGTTCTACTATGACACTGAAAATGGGCATCGAGCGCAAATTGTGCGATATGATTCCTGAAGTCTCTGGTGTCGAACAAGTATTCTAATTATTCATCAAAATACCCTGGTGGTTGAGCGTAGCCGAAACCACCAGGGTATTTTGATTTAGAGTGTTATTTACTCGATCGATAATTCTACATCATTGCCCATGATCCACAACCATCGCATGTGAGCGGCGATCGCCGAGCGAAAAGTTGGTAAAGTATAATAGCTCACCCCATATTCTTTGCAAGTAGCTTCAACAATCTGAGCCACAGCGGGATAATGAATGTGACAAATGCCAGGGAATAGATGATGTTCTACTTGATAGTTTAATCCCCCGACATACCAACTTAGTAAGCGGTTATTCGGTGCATAATTTACGGTAGTTTCGAGTTGATGTACCGCCCAATTATCGCTCAATGGTTCAGAATTGGCAGGAAGATCTACAAACTTGGCATCGGGCATACAGTGAGCGGTTTGGAACACAAAGCTCAAGAGTAATCCGACGATCGCACTAGTACCGAGATAGCAATAAAGGACTTGTGAGACTGGATGGAAATAACAAGGAATTCCAAAGGCTAAAGCAAAGAAGCCTAATTTTCCGACGACAAATATAAATAAGTCTTTTCCTTTTGGGCGGGGCGTTTGGTATTCACCTACAGTCGCTCGAACAAAATCATTGAAGTCACGATATACATGCCAATTTACCAGTAAGAAGCTATATAAAACTGGTAGATAAAGATGTTGAAAACGGTGAAACCACATCCATTTCTGTTGGGGAGCATAACGAGCTAAGATACCGAGATCGATATCTAGATCCACGCCGCAGACATTGGTATAACTATGATGCAATAATGTATGATGCAAATTCCAGAAATATGAACTTACACCCATTAAGTCTGCGCCAAAACCAGTCGCTTGATTGACGAAAGAATTGTCGGAATAAGCTTTATGATTGCCATCATGCTGAACGCTAAAACCAATTCCCCCCATGGCAAATCCTAGCGAAATGCACAGAATCACAGCTTGCCACCAAGTTTGGGCAGCGAATACTAATAGTCCCCAAGATAGACTAAACCAAAGTAAGATGATTAGGGTTTTTTGGTGCATTTCGATCGCACCTTTGGCGGTGAGATCGTTGGTGGTAAAATAGTCATCAACCCGCTGCTTTAGTTGCTTGTGAAAGGTGTCGGTGGGGGCGAATTTGACTTTTAGATGTCTATTGGCAAGACTTAGATTATCCCTAAGTTTTAATGAAGTCTTTGGCTCGGAATTGACGGTGGTCATGCTGCTTGAGTAATGGGACATTTCGGGGCGACTCGATCGAGATCGTCACTGAGAAGCTATGTTTATTTTAGAACAATGTTTAGTTGTTTTGTGTTATTGCTTAGGGCAGATTTCGATCGATCTCGTAACTTGTCGATTGCCGCTGTAACTTAATTGACATTTGCCTGTCGATCGATTAGGTTAGAAATATAAATAAGTTTGTCTGCGAGTTTCCCATGTAGTTCCTCACCTAGTCGGATTAAGTTGGTAATTAATAGTCAGTCTCAGCCGCGATCGCAGGCTGAAAGGTTCTGACGGGAATATTTAATTATGACTTGTGCGCGATAGATTAGGTTTTATGATTTAGATAACCTTGAGAGGGGAACTCAAATGTCGATCCAAAAGTATCCACGAACGCCGCATATAGAGGGTTCGCGGGAGCAGCCTGGGGATGAAGATTTAGACAGCATTTCATTTAGCGAGATCGCGAATGAGTATGTGGTAATAGAAGAAAAAGTCGATGGTGCAAATGCGGCGATTAGCTTTGATGCTAATGGGCAATTGTTATTGCAGAGTCGGGGACACTATCTAACTGGTGGTAGCCGCGAACGGCATTTCAATTTATTCAAACAGTGGGCACATAGTCATTATGCCCCATTGTGGGATGTTTTGGGCGATCGATATATTTTATACGGTGAATGGTTGTATGCCAAGCATACGATTTTTTACGATCGATTGCCCCATTACTTCCTTGAATACGATTTACTCGATCGCGGAGCGTCTCGTTTCGAGAATCGATCTTGTGGTCAATTTCTTAGTACAGCAGCGCGGAAAGAGTTGTTGCTAGGATTACCATTAGCCTCGGTACCAGTGCTGTTTGAGGGTAAATTACAATCCCACAAACAACTAGTTGGGCTATTGCAACAGTCCCATTTTATTCAAACCGGACATATCGATAGATTATACCAGCTTTGTCTCGAATATGGGTTGGATGCGGATCGATCGATCCAACAGACTAATCAGAGTTTGTTGATGGAAGGATTGTATATCAAGGTAGAAACTCCCAAATTAACAGTAGCGCGATATAAATATGTTCGAGCTGACTTTTTGACAACAATTTTGCAGGCAGAAAGTCATTGGTTAAGTCGTCCAATTATTCCAAATCAGTTGCGGGATGGAGTTAGTCTATTTGGAATGAATTAAATTAAAGTCAGCGATTAGAACCGCTGCTAATATCGAAAACTATACAATATCGAAAAAAGATGATGAATACGATCGCCAGAGATTCACTATGGGCATTTCCCTATTGTCCCACATCAACAGATTTATCCATAAATTGGACAGGAATTTTAGAACGTTTTCCTTGTTTGCAAGATTTGGCAAAATGCGAACAGAATCCCCTCTATCATAGTGAAGGCAATGTGTGGATTCATACGAAGTTAGTCTGTGAATCACTCGTCGTGCTAGCAGATTGGCAGGCGATGAATATAGAGGATCGATCGATTCTATTTGCGGCGGCTTTGTTTCATGATATCGCTAAACCAAATTCAAGCCAATTTACCGAAGATGGTGAGATTACTGCTAAAGGGCATGTGAATCTGGGTGCGCGGATGGTGCGAGAAATTTTGAAGGATTTGCACACACCATTTTCGATTCGAGAATCGATAGTTGCGATCGTCAAATATGGAAGTTTGCCATTATGGTTTTGGGATAAGCCTCAGCCATTGAAGTCGATTATTAAGGCTAGTCAGTTAGTTCGTTGCGATTGGTTGGCATTGATGGCTGAAGCTGATGTACGCGGTAGAATTTGTGAGGATGGAGATAGGTTATTAGCGACGATCGAGTTTTTCCGAGAGTTTTGTCGGGAGCATGATTGTTTCGATCGCCGTTATCCATTTGCTGACGATCGGAGTCGGTTTATTTATTTCCAGAAAGAAGATGGCGATCCGACTTATGCGGCTTATGATGATACTCGATTTGAAGTTATTTTGATGTGTGCTTTACCAGGTACGGGAAAGGATTGTTGGATCGCCAAAAATCATCCAGATTTACCAGTCATATCACTGGATAAGTTGCGTCAAACGATGGGAGTTTCCCCCACAGGTGAGCAGGGCGAAATTATTCGATCGGCTAAAAGTATTGCTAAGGGATATCTCCAGACACAAACACCATTTATCTGGAATGCGACGAATATTGTTCGATCGACTAGAGCGGGTTTGATTCGACTATTTGCTGACTATCATGCTCGAATTCGGATCGTCTATCTAGAGCTACCGATCGATCGAGTCTTGGCTCAAAATAGCGATCGTCAAGCTCAAGTTCCCCGTGCAGTAATTTATCGTTATCACGACAGGTTGCAAATTCCAGATCTGACTGAAGCCGATCGAGTGGATTATTTTGTAGAGGTGTAGAAGTGGAACTAATCCCTATCCCCGATCCCCAAACCCCCATACCCAATAACCAAAAGCCCGAAACCCGAGACCCGAGCCCCAGAGACCCACAGCC
>JANMEL010000298.1:0-9938 GCA_031376885.1 Chamaesiphon sp. OTE_70b_metabat_96
ATTACTGCACTCGATCGATAATTTTGCAATTTACATGTATATACATTTATTGACTTAGATAATTTCCTCACTCATCATCAGAAAATATGTATATAGTCTCGTTATACGCAGGAATATTCGGCTTATTTTTTATCACTTTGAGTGTCAGAACACTCTTGCTGAGAAGGCGATTTGGCATCGCGATTGGGACTCTAGACAACCCGATACTGGAAAGAGCGATTCGAGTTCATGCCAACTTTGCTGAATATATTCCTCTGGCACTAATTCTGATATACTTCTTAGAGATTCAGACCTCATCAAATCTGTGGATTCATTTTATTTGTATTGCCCTGCTAATGGGCAGAATTTCCCATAGTTATGGTGTCAGTCAAATCCAAGAAAACTTGAGATATCGTGTGATTGGGATGGGACTTACTTTCATGGTAATTATCTCTACTTCCATTAGACTGACGATCGGCTACATTCAATCGGCTGCATAGAAATAGCCCAAATAAAACGTTCCTCTATCCAAGATAAATCATGACTCACTCCACAGATATGGGAACCCTGGTGCGCTGGATGGCGGGGGATTTTAGCAACCAAGCTCAAGCCTTTGAAAATCCACCTTTTTTCGCTCACATCCGCGTGTGTATGCGTCCCCTGCCATTTGAGTTATTAGATGGAGTGAGTTTATTTCTCGAACAGGCATATGATTTTATGCTCCACGATCCCTATCGATTGCGGGTGCTAAAATTTGTAATTGTAGATGATAAGATCGAAATCGAACACTATACGATCGGCGAGTCTGAATCAGACTTCTACGGTGGATCTCGTCAACCAGAACGTCTAGAAACACTCACCCGCGATCGACTCGTCAAGATGTCCGGCTGTACCATGATTACCGAGTGGACGGGCAACGAATTTAAGGGCTATGTCGAGCCTGGAAAGGGCTGTAAGGTCGTCAGAAATGGTCAAACGACCTATCTAGACAATTCCTTTGAAATCAGCCTAGATCGGCTAATTAGTCTCGATCGAGGTCGGGATCTAGAAACTGACGAACATCTTTGGGGTTCGATCGCAGGCCCCTTTGAGTTTACCAGAACAACCAGTTTTGCAGATGAAGTGGTGATGAGAGTTGAGGGATGAGGCGCGAGGGATGAGGGATGAGGTATGAGAGCTGAATTGATTTTAATCCAAAAGTCCTTCCCTGACCCCTGACCCCTGACCCCTCTTAAACTGCTTCGATATTTTTCTCACCAGTCCGAATTCGGACTACTTGTTCTACAGGACTGATGAAAATTTTGCCATCACCAATTTCACCAGTACGAGCAGCAGAGATAATTTTATCGACAACCAAATCGACTTGAGTATCTTCAACAACGACTTCGATCTTCAGCTTTTGGAGAAACTCAACAGTATATTCGGAACCGCGATAGCGTTCGGTTTGCCCTTTTTGTCTGCCAAATCCTCTGACTTCAGATACCGTCATCCCAACGATACCCGCGTTGACGAGGGCGATTTTGACTTCATCTAGTTTGAAAGGGCGGATGATTGCTTCGATCTTCTTCAACTTTAAATCGCTCCTAACGGTGTATTTTTATACTATGTTTCTGGACTATCCCAACTTTACATCTTTTATCGCACTCAAGCCAGTGAGATATGTAACGTTTGTTACCAAATCACCAAGTCGCGATCTCTGACCGATCGAATCTCGATCGATTCACATCTGACACTATCACATAACAACTGGTTGAGTAGCTAGGCGAAATTAAATGTAAAATGTCAGCCTGTGCCGATCGTCAACCTGCTGAACTCAGTGGCGAACCATCTGCCGCTTCGAGCACAAAACCCATATCGGCGATCGTATCCCAATCCTCACGCACCGATTGACCTGGAGTGGTGAGATAATCACCGACAAAGATCGAATTGGCTACATACAGTCCTAACGGTTGGAGCGATCGCAAATGCACTTCCCGCCCACCAGCAATCCGAATCTCTTGGGAGGGCAGCAGAAAGCGGAATAGACAGAGGATTCGGAGACACTGTTGAGGTGTCAATTGTTTAATTTCAGCAAAGCGAGTACCAGGGATCGGGATCAAAAAATTGATCGGTACGCTAGTCACGCCTAATTCGCGCAGGGAGAGGGCCAAATCGATGACATCATCATTTGACTCACCCATGCCTAATATGCCGCCAGAACAGGTCGTTATGCCCGCAGCATGGACATTTTTGACTGTTTCGACTCGATCGCCAAACGTATGAGTAGTGGCAATGCGATCGTGATTAGTCTCGGAGGTATTAAGATTGTGGTTGACTCGATCGACACCAGCTTCAGCCAGACGATGAGTTTGGGCTTCACTCAATAATCCCAGACAGGCACAGACTTTCAGGTCATAATTTGCCTTGACTTCCCGCACAGCATCTAGTACTTTACCAAAAGTTGCCTCACTTGGCGATCGACCAGAAATTACCATACAAAAAGTCCCCGCCTTGAGTTCGGCGGCGCGTTTGGCAGCTTCGAGGATTTTATCCTTCGCCATCAAGGGATATTTTTCGATTTCAGCAGTTGAGATTTTGGATTGGGAACAATAGTGACAATCTTCTGGGCACATACCACTCTGAGCATTCAGAAGATAGTGTAGGCGAACCCGATTGCTCCAATAGTGACGGCGGACTCTTGCAGCCGCAGCGATTTGTTCGAGCAAAACTTCGTCCCCAGCCTGGAGCACAGATAAAGCCTCAGCCCTAGTTAATAGCTCTCCTGCTAACGATCGATCGGCTAGGGTATTCCAGGTGGGTGTCGTCAGTAACATGCAGGTCACGGTCTATATGATGGGCAACCACTCATTATCGCAGTAGGGGTGCCGGATCGACCAAATATTTTTGGCAATCGTTGAAAATGCTCTAATTCAAAACGGCGACTGGTATACTTAATTTCGTTACTAAGATCGGTTTTCCCACCACAAAGGCGACGGACATAGGGGACAATGAGAGTATTCAAATCTGGCATGTAGAGCAACCATGATTGTTTCTAATTGGCGTAAAGCACTAGCTCCGATCGTACTATCGGCAGTTTTGCTACTCTCAGCTTGTTCGAGTAAGGCACCCTCTCCCTATGCCCAAACCCAGAAAGACACCACGGGTAGAAATGCCCCCGCCGCAGTAGCCAAAAATGCTGAAGCTGGTGGTGACTTTAATAAATTCTTCCCCGCAGGTGATGCTAGTTTTGCCAGAGTCTTCTCCCAAGAGAAGAAAGGCTTTGCCGAAGCAAAACTCAATAAGGCTGGCAAAAACGTCGCAGTACTATCTATCAGCGACACTATCAGTCTCCCTGCTGCTGCCAAAAAATATGAAAAGAGTACCAGTCAACTCAGTAGCTATCCTCTCCTAGATGAAGCACCACTAAAAAGTACTGGCGTGCTAGTAAATAACCGCTACCAAGTCAAAGTAGCTTCTCGAGATCCTTCCTTTAGTGCTGCCGATCGCAAAGCCTGGTTAAGTAAATTTAATCTAGATGGGTTATCCAAACTCAAATAGATCGACAAATTCGATCTGGTGAGATCCGTAGGGGCGGGTTTAGCTAGCAATTAACGTTTTGACTAGAAATCTAATTCAAACCCCGCCCAACCTGACTAGAAAACGAACTGCCAGTCCTACTCAATAATTATTTCGCAATCACTTTCAGGAGTCATCTATGAGTAAATCAATTTTTGAACTAGTAGACAATCTCCCAACTGGGGGATTGACTGTCATGTCATTAAATGCCCTCGATTTTGCGATCCCAGGGCAATGGCAAAATATTGTTGGTTTCGATAATACCATCAAGATTGTAACTGGCACCGACGACCCAGAATATGTTCAAGCGATCGGCGAACGTGCAGTTGCTTTGTATAACGATAACGGTGAAGGTTATCAAACTGCCATGTGGCTCTACAACACTGTGGACACAGGCTCCAAAGCTCTCGGTGCTGCGGCAATGGCAAGTAAAGTTGGCGAAAGTTTCTCGATGTTGAGCTTTTTGGGCAACATTACTCCCAAAGCAGAAACCGCCCAAACCATCGATCTCAGCGTTAAATTAGTAGCTGAAATCGTCGCATTTTGTCAAATAAATGGTATTCCTGGCGACAGCGTTGGGGATTTCTTAGCCGCGCTCGGTGACTATGGCGGTGAATCTCTGATGCGGATGACGGCATTGATTTGTTTCGATGGATTGATTCCCCTCGGCCCAGATTTTATCGGTATGGTAATAGATAAAATGGGTGCTATGAGTCCAGGTGAATTGGATGGAAATCAGACTTTCAAGGGTATTAAAGACCAAATCCCTGGCGGTGATACTGGCGGACAATTAGGTTTTATTACCGAAAGTTTTGGTTCGGTTAGCGGTTGGATGAGCGATTTTGTATCGAGCCGTGGTTTGAGTCCAGAATCAATTGTGAGTAATCTCCGCAGCTTTGTCGAAATCAGTGATGATAAATTGGACTATCTCGGCGCATTTATCGATGTCAGTACCAATTATTATACTCACACTGGCACCCAAACTCTCGCTCGACGGTTAATCGAGCGTGCAGCAGGCGAAATGTAAGAATTACTAATTTAATTCTTCTCTGTCTCATCTAGTTGTGGCAGTTTAAAAAAGCCCACCGATGTGGGCTTTTTTAAACCCATTTATAATGAGAGTGAATATAATTAAATCGCAATAAATATGGCAACTGAATTCAAGCACATTATGCTGATGGTCAAAAGTATCCCTACATCGCTGAAATTCTACAGCGAAGGTTTGGGACTCACTGTCAAGATGTCTAGCCCCGGATGGGCTGAATTGGATGCCAATGGCACAACTATTGCACTACACGCGGCGGCATCAGATGCTGAAGCTGGAGCCTCACCAATTTTGAGCTTTCATGTTGATGATATTCAAAGTGCGATCGCTACTCTAGAACAACTAGGTGCGAGCCTCGAAGGTCGTGTTCGCGAACCTTCTTTTGGTAAGGTTGCTGCGATCCGCACCCCCGACGGTCATCTAGTCAGCTTGCTAGAACCAACGAAAGTAAGTGCTACTTAATTTTTAGTGGTGGGGAGGGCGGGTTTTGATTTGGATATTTTAGCGATCGACCAAAGGTACTAGCTAAACCCGCCCCTCTCCCCCAACTTGCGGAAACAAAGATCGGGTAAAAAATCCTACAGACTATTTTCGGTAAATATGCTATATGTATTGTCTGTACCCGATTGACCAAGGGATTCTATGACGACCGATTACCTATCACAGACCAAAGGTCAACAACTTTCTCATTCTCCTCACCAACTATGGGGATCTGCCCAAATCGTTCAAATGCGCGAATGGGTGGGGCGAGATGAACTATTAGCCGAATTATCTGCTGACTTGGGCAAAGGGCGGAAAGTCTTAATACTGCACGGAAAAGGTGGGATTGGGAAAACAAGTTTGGCGGTGAAACTGATGGAGGCTGGTGGTGTCAACTCCTCTTGCTCCACACTTCCAGCAAATTGTATCTACGAAAATGTATTTTATTGCCAGGTTGATGATTCGGCTAGTTTTAATCTAATTGGCGAATTCCTAAATGTCCTTGGATTGGCAGCAGAGCAAGCCACCAAGACCCCCGCGCAAATCATCGAACTAATTTTGACCAAACTGAATGAGCAGCGGTGGTTAATCGTCATCGATCGCTTTGAAGATTTGATGGAGTCAGATCGCGATCGAGTCAAATCGCCAGAAGTCGGAAATCTACTTCGCGCACTGGCTTATGGCGATCGCAATTCCCAGATTATTATTACTACCCAAAAAGTACCAGAAATCGATCTCGCCGATCAACACAGCAACTCGATCGATCCGGCGATCGTCAGAGTTGAAACGATGGGCGGTATCTCAGCCGCCGATAGCCTCCAACTACTAGAAGATCTCGGCGCACAGGATTGTCAAATCGATCTCGACTGGATTGTCAATCGGGTACATGGGAATGTTCTTGTACTTAGACAGTTAGCCGCATATTCCAAGCGATGCCCAGACATGTTGCGACATCAGCCGGAGTTGGTAATAAATGACGCAATGCCGATCGTCAGAGCACAGTGGGCAACACAAGACGCGGCGAGTGGCGATTTATTACGCCGAATGTGCGTATTCAGGATTGCCATGAGTGCGGGGGAATTGACGCTTCTAAGGCTATTGGGCACTGATGATGATACTCAAGTCATCGTGACGGAAAATGACGAGCTGGAGACGCAAGGATTGTTGAGTGGCTTGGTAAGTTGTGGGTTGGTATTGGAGCTATCTGATGTAGCTACTGGCGAGAGTTTGTATATTTTGGATCGATCTATTCGTGACACATTGCGATCGATATTTCACACGGAGTTACCAGAGTTGTGGGGTTATGGAGCCAGATTCTATGGCTGTTTCGAGCATCCTAGCAAGTTTCGCAATTTGGCAGATTGGCGGCTGTTTCTGGAAGAGTTGCATTTCTGGTGGTTATTGGGCAAATGTGAGACTATTAGTAAAATGATCGTTGGCTCTCTGATCCCATCTCTGGGACAATGGCGTTGTTGGAGTTTGCAGCAGGAATGGTGCGATCGAGTTTTACCCTACACTAATGGCAGTAATTATCGATACTGCTCCCAAACCTTAGTGTGGATTCACCAATATCTGGGCGATTGGGATGAAGCGGAGGTGCTTTACCAGCAGATGCCTTAAATTAGAAATGTTAAGATAGTCTAAGGAATTAGATCTAAATTTATTAGGCGATACATGGTAGAAATAGTCAGAGCAACAAAGTATCGCGGACTCTGGGTGGCACTCTCACTGATTGGAATTTGGGCAATTAGTACGGTGACTTTATTTGGTCTAGATTTGGCAAGGTTACCAAACTGGTTGAGGATCGTTGGTTTTGCTTGGCAAATGTTTTTGTATGTGGGACTATTTGTTACGGCTCATGATGGGATGCACGGATCGATCGTACCATCGAATCCTCAATTGAATGATGCGATCGGTAGATTCGTATTATTTGCCTACGCGATGTTTCCCTTCGCCAAGATGCGCCGAATGCACGATCGACACCACGATATCCCCGCACGCTCTGGGGATCCTGACTTTCATGATGGTAAACACCAGAATTTCTTTGCCTGGTATTTTAATTTTATGGGCAACTATTGGAGTTGGCTTCGATTAGTACTGCTGATTTTGACGTTTCACGCGGTGCATCAAGTGTTTGGTGTGCCCGAAGTCAACTTAGCGGCGTTTTGGGTGTTCCCATCGGTGATGAGTTCGTTTCAGCTCTTCTTCTTTGGAACTTTCCTCCCCCACCGTCAACCAATTAATGGCTACGTCAATCAGAGCCATTCTACCAGTACACCGTTTCCAGAGTTTTGGTCATTTATTAGCTGTTACCACTTTGGCTACCATGAAGAGCACCATGACTTACCACATTTAGCTTGGTGGCAATTGCCAACAGCTCACAAAGCAAGACTAGCTCGATCGATCGACAACTAATCGACGCAGTTTAACAAGTATTTAAAAGGTTGGATTAATTCAGACACAAATCTTATGCCATCTGGTTGGGGTGTTTGCCTCGATCGGATGGCCGATCTAATCTTTGTTTAGAAAGCCTGGGAACTTTTGACGACCGATTCAAATCATTTAACTTGGATCGGTTGCAACTAGGTCATTCGACAGATGTTCAATCTCGATCGCAAAGGCTGGGAACTTTTGGCAACCGATTCAAATCATCTAACTTGAATCAGTTGCAAGTAAGTCATTCTACAGAAGTTCAATATTGATTAGAAAAGCTGGGAACTTTCTCCACCCGATTCAAATCATATAAAACATCAGGGCAAACGAAAAAACTTACGATTACTAGAACTAATCGCAAAGTTGCTAGATTAAGCCTTTGAACTTAGATTTCTACGCTGATACCTAAAAATCTTGCTACCAACAAGATTGGTGACTAACGCGAAAGTAAATTTAAGGATCATCTCCGTCAATCTCCATCATATTAACACAAACTCTCCTAACTTCTGAAAAATACTATGAAACTTATCAAAGCTCTCCTCATCTTAGCTACTGTAGTTACTGGCCCAATGGCTCCAGCCTTTGCGGGTAGTAAAGTCGAAATCATGGGTGCCAATTATGGCGGTAACGGTTGCCCAGCCAACTCTGCGAGCGTTTCAGTTAGTCCCGATGGTCAAGAATTGACCGTCTTGTTTGATAAATTTATCGCTCAAGGTAACGACCGTAGTCAAAGCCGCAAGAGCTGCAACTTGAGCATTCCCATCAAAGTTCCCCAAGGTTTCCAAATCTCTCTATACGACGCTGATTATCGCGGTTATGTAGCTCCTAACACTCGCGCAAATCTCCGCGCAGAATATTTCTTTGCTGGTGCTCGTGGTCCAGTATTTAACCGTACTTTCAATGGCGAATCCAATTATACAGCTACTGACAGTCTAGCTACTATTGCTGATGTTTGGTCTGCTTGTGGCGACAGTACCAACATGCGGGTGAATGCATCAATGACCGCACGAGGCGAAGGCGTAGCGACCGTAGATTCTTTTGACTTAGCTCATCGTGGCTTAGTATATCACATCAAATATCGCTCTTGCCGTTAGAACGATTGTTTAGTTGACACTCCCCCTTTGTGAGTCTACCCTTGACGGATTGAAATCGTCGAGGGTATTTTTTGCAAAGGCGGTGGGATGCTCGACATGACTCGTGAACCCTGCCTCCCTAAATTGTTAGTGAGGAGGGCGGGTTTGAATGAATCCCTGGTAGCAGCGCGATCTATTTCATAAACCCGATCCCTACAGATCCCTGACCCCTGACCCCTGACCCCTGTCCCCTGCTATATGATAGTAATTGCACCCAAATTAATTGCCGATCGCAATTGTTAGATATTCTTCCTGATGAGTAATTTAGATCCATCTACTCCCACACCGCAACCCTCAACCACACCCACTCCCATCTTGGTGCAATGGTGGAAGAAGTGGGGCGAAAATATTCAAATTTTGATTTTGGCATTGGGGTTGGCTCTGGCAATTCGGACATTTGTTGCCGAACCGCGCTATATTCCCTCAGAATCGATGATTCCGACATTAGAGATAGGTGACAGGTTAATCGTCGAAAAGCTCTCCTACCGCAGTCATCCCCCCCATAGAGGGGACATTATTGTCTTTGCTCCACCCCCTCAATTACAAGAGCAGGGTTATGGGGAAGAGCAGGCATTTATCAAACGGGTAATTGGGTTGCCTGGTGAGACGATCGAAATTAAGGATGGGCATGTATTTGTCGATCGACAAATGCTCTCAGAAAGCTATCTCGCCGAAGCACCCAATTATCTCATGTCGCCAACGATCGTCCCCTCCGCACAATTATTTGTGATGGGCGATAACCGCAACAATAGTAATGACTCACATATCTGGGGGTTTTTGCCTCAAGTCAATATTGTCGGACATGCTTGTTTTCGATTTTGGCCCTTGGAACGCTTTGGTGGTCTAAAATAAAAAGGGCTGGTAATTAGCGAACTAATTACCAGCCTTGAAGTTGAAACCCCGATTTCCCTTAGCAATGTTGAGGATGTGAGACCAGCATTACTAAAAAGACTTACTGAAGTGTGGATGTTTAACTCGGTCGATTGCCGTTAACCATTTCCAACCTTCTGTACCAAATATAACCCCTGCCCATCGAGATCCACATCAGCCATTTAGGTCAAAAATTTCAGTGGGAGTTGACCGGATATGGTAGAGATAGTTCTAGGTAAGATTTGACTAGACCACTAGGCTACAGCCGATCGAACATCTAGATGCTATAGCAGGGGTCAGGGGTGAGGGGACAGGGGTCAGGTTGGGAAAGCTGATGCACTGATGGTTTGTTGGCGTAGCCTCTGCCAGAGCGGAAGCATCCACATCTGTTCTAACCGCCCTGGCGGTTGCTATATTTTGGATCGAAGGTCGATCCAAGTTTT
>JANMEL010000317.1:0-13728 GCA_031376885.1 Chamaesiphon sp. OTE_70b_metabat_96
CAAAGGATCGGTTCCTGCATACTCCTCACCTAGTGCGGCAATAATCGCTCGATCGAGTTGAGCCGTTAGGTAAGTAATAGTAGAATTCATAACAGGAAAAAGTCGATGCCAAAACTGTAGATTCTGCGCGGACAAAACTCAAGCAAAAATACCAATTTATTCAAAATATTAGACCTGTCAAAGCCTTCGATATTACTCAGATTAATCTGAGTGATATCGAAGCAGCGTTGAATCCGGTGACGGTTAGAGATAAGGCTGTCTTTTCTCGCCAATTTGCGGCGATGGTCAATGCAGGGGTCGCAATGGTAAGATGTTTGACGGTTCTTTCCGAACAATGTGCGAATCCTAAATTGCGGAAAGTGCTCAATCAAGTCAGTATCGATGTTCAACAGGGGGTTAATCTTTCGGATGCGATGCGGCGACACCCAGATTGTTTTGATAATCTCTATGTGAGTATGGTACAGGCTGGAGAAGTCGGTGGTGTACTTGATGAGGTGCTCAATCGTCTGGCGAAAGTATTGGAAGATATGTCTCGACTAAAGAACCAAGTTAAGGGAGCGATGGCTTATCCTGTGGCGGTGGGGATTTTGGCGGTTTTGGTATTCTTGGGGATGACGATCTTTTTGATTCCAGTATTTGCAGGTATTTTTAAGGGTTTGGGGACAGAGTTACCTGGATTGACTCTATTTATGTTGGGGATTAGTGGGATTCTCACTAGTTGGATGGCAATTATTCCGGTGATTGTGATTGGTACTTTGGTGTTTGCTTATCAGCAATATTATAAGACTCCGATGGGTAAATTGACGATCGATCGGTTTTTTCTGAAGATGCCAATTTTGGGCGATTTGAATGAGAAATCGGCAACGGCTAGATTTTGTCGAATTTTTGGTACTTTGACTCGATCGGGTGTACCAATTCTCAATTCTCTCGATATTGTTCGCGATACTGCGGGTAATCAAGTAATTGCTAATGCGATCGAAAAATCCAAACAGGAAGTTCAACAAGGGGGAATGCTCAGTAGTGCGCTCCAACGTGAGAAAGCTTTCCCACCTCTAGCCATTCAAATGATTAGTATTGGCGAAGAAACTGGGGAATTGGATACGATGATGATGAAGGTAGCTGACTTTTATGAAGATGAAGTCGAACAAGCTGTTAAAGCTCTTACTTCCGTATTGGAGCCAATCATGATGGTGTTCCTTGCGGGGATGGTTGCGGTGATTTTGCTATCTATGTATCTACCAATGTTTAAAGTATTCGAGAAGCTCGGTTAAAGAAATTAATCAGATATTTTATATCCCCGACTTCTCGCAAGAAGTCGGGGATATGTTATCACTTTTAATAAGTACTAATTTTATGTCAATTAAACCATCAGATTACGAACAACTATTATCTCGATATAGCAATCATGCTGAAGCAGTAGAATTGCTCAGACAGCATCGCCCTTATATGGAGATGATTCCCAGTATTCGACGATCGCATGAAAGTTTGATTACGATGCCTCTACCTGTTGTCAAGCTACATAGAATACCTTTGAGTCAACAGACAAATCATTTTTCACCAATTACTGCTACATCCAAAACTATTTTACTCCCGTGCGATCTTGCTTATTTGATGTGCGATCCTGAGTGGAAAATTAAGATGGGGGGTGAGATTTTTGTCTTCATTCATCGCCCTGAAGAAGATCTATCCGAACTACTCGGCAGGTGGCGACAAACTCAGGTATTATTAGACCATGATTATGAATGGATGATGCCTCAATACTATCGACACATAATTAGTGAAGGTGGCGAATATATGTACCCGCTATTTGTTTTATTTGATTCTTCAGATGAACGGCTCCACCAACGTACAGATCGGATCAAACAGGGTTTAATCGGCGCACATCTGCCATTTGTTATCGCTCCCCATTATCATGAATACCTTACCGAATTAGCTCCACCCGATCGCAGTAGCGAAGTATTTTAACAACTCCTACAATGCATCATCCAAGACATGGCGAGTACTCCGCCATGTCAGGATTCCAGCAATAGTTACGATCGCACTCATGCCCCACAATACTGGTTGCAGCCCAAATTTTTCCGTGAATGGCCCAGTGACAAATAGAGGAATAGCTACAGCAATATTGGTGAGATTATTTTGAAAACCAAACACTTTACCTCGCATTGACTCTGGCGTACGTTCTTGAATCAAGGTTTGCATTGGCACCTGAATCAAAGCAGCTCCAAAACCCAAAATACCAGCACAAAATAAACCAACCCAAAGGTTATTAACAAATGTAAAAATTGCTAGTACTATACTCATGATGATAAATCCCATCAATGGTAAGGATTTTTGCTGGAGACGTTGCCCAAAGTGACCTAATATTCCAGCTCCGAAGACTAAACCAATTCCGGCTGGTGCGACTAGAAAGCCAAATTGTTTTGCTGCCAAACCTACTTGAGCAGTAAGTGAAATCGCCAGAATGGGTAAAGCCGCAATCGCCGCAGACAAGACAGCTATTTGGATCATCGCACTTAGCAATAACTTATTGCTCTGCAAATACTCAAATCCATCCTTAATTTCATTCCAAGGGTTGATTTTTCGTTGATGTTTGGGAGTATGGATAGTTTCCCTAATCTGTACAAATTGACCCAAACTTGCGGCGATCAGATAAAATGATGCCACTAATATTTCCTGAGAACCATGTTTACTAATTTGAGTTGCGGCAGTGAGGATAGTTTCACCAATCCCAAATCCCACAATAATCGAACCCACATTAGTCGTGGCGAATAGGGCATTTGCTGTCAGTAAATTTTCTGGCGGTACCACTAGGGGAATAGCTGACTGTTCGGCAGGGGCAAATGCTTGGGTGACGACAGAATGAGCAAAGATAATCGCTAGTAAAATCGGAAATTCTTTGGGTAAAATCGGCAGTAATAAGATTATTCCCGCTCGCAAGATATCGGCGATTACCATAATCTTCTTTTTGGGATATCGATCGACAAATATCCCCGCTGCTGCACCCAACAATACAGCCGGAATAGTACTAGCTACCATCAAATATGAGCCAGAAGATGCCGCAAATCTGGCGGGTACATGATAGTCGGTTAGCAGCGCAATACCCATGACGATGAGCACTTTGTCGGCAATCTGGGAGAAGACTTGTCCACCCCACAGGAATAAGAACTGGTTGTTTTTGAGTAGAGCCTGAAATCCGCTCGCCTCTGTGGGTGTTTTTGCAGGCAACATAGGGGAATGGGGGAAGGGGGGACTGGGGGACTGGGGAGACGGGGGGGTCAGTGAGCGGAGCCGTTGGCGTAGCCTGCGCTTTGCGCTTACTGACAAGGGACACAGGTAAAGAGATATAATATTTTAACTAAATTCGTGAAAATATCCGATCGATCCTCCTGAGCGATTGTACCTATTTATGGGTCATAAAAATCGATCTAGTGTGACGGTAGATTGAGTGGCTACTCGGCCCTTGAATAGGGGATAATGAATATCTACCAATTACGCTTTATTTATAGTCTTCCCTGTTATGAATTCTACTATTACTTACCTAACGGCTCAACTCGATCGAGCGATTATTGCCGCACTAGGTGAGGAGTATGCAGGAACCGATCCTTTGCTGGTATTGTCGAGCAATCCCAAGTTTGGGGATTATCAGGCGAATATGGCAATGGGATTGGCAAAGAAATTGGGTCAACAGCCTCGATCGATCGCCCAGTCGATCGTCGATAATCTAGATGTATCCCAAGTCTGTGAAGTGCCCCAAATTGCTGGCCCAGGATTTATCAATTTTACTGTCAAACCAGCACATTTAGCCGCCCAGCTCCAGCAAATTCACTGTGACACAAGACTGGGAATTGAGATCGCCAATCCACCTCAGCGAGTCGTGGTAGATTTTTCTAGTCCAAATATCGCCAAAGAAATGCACGTCGGACATTTGCGATCGACCATCTTAGGTGATTGTATCGCACGGGTGCTAGAATTTCGCGGTCATGATGTCCTCCGGCTCAATCACGTTGGCGACTGGGGTACCCAATTTGGGATGTTGATTCTATTCCTTCGGGAAGCTTATCCCCAAGCCTTGACGACGGCGGATGCCCTCGATCTAGGGGATTTAGTCGCGCTCTACAAGCAAGCAAAACAAAGATTTGATGAAGATGCCGAATTTCAGTCAGCAGCCAGACAGGAAGTAGTCAAATTACAAGCCAAGGATCCAGAAAGTATCGCCGCATGGAACCTATTATGCAGTCAATCGCGGCGGGAATTTCAAGTCATCTACGACAGGCTTAATATCCAACTCACCGAGCGCGGCGAATCCTTCTACAATCCCTATCTAGCCGCCGTCGTCGATGATTTGCGCGAGCTTGGCTTACTCGTCGAGAGTGAAGGCGCGCAATGTGTCTTCCCCGCCGGATTTACCAATCGAGACGGCGATCCTTTACCCGTCATCATCCAGAAAACCGACGGCGGCTACAATTACGCCACCACAGATTTAGCCGCCATTAAATATCGGATTCAAACTGACGGCGCAGATAGAATCATATATATCACCGATGCGGGGCAAGCAAATCATTTCGCCCAATTTTTCCAAGTAGCGCGGTTAGCCAACTGGATTCCGTCTCATGTCGAAATTACCCACGTTCCATTCGGGTTAGTATTAGGTGAAGATGGCAAAAAAATCAAAACTCGATCGGGTGAAACCATCAAACTCAAAGAATTGCTCGACGAAGCGATCGATACTTTCCGCACTGACTTAGAATCAAGACTAGCCACAGAAGAGCGTCAAGAGACTCCAGAATTCATCGCCAATAGTGCCCAAGTCGTCGGATTGAGCGCGGTAAAATATGCCGACTTGAGCCAAAATCGCTTGAGCAATTATGTATTTAGTTTCGATAAAATGCTTTCCCTCCAAGGTAACACCGCTCCATATATGCTCTATGCATATGTGCGGATTCAGGGCATCAATCGCAAAGGTGGCATCGATTTCGAGCAGCTCGATAGTAATGCTCAAATTATCCTCAATGAAGAACTAGAACTTACCCTCGCCAAACATCTACTCGAATTAGGATCGATCGTTGCTGAAGTCGAGCGAGACTTATTACCCAATCGTCTCTGTCAATATCTATTTGAACTCAGTCAAAAATTCAATCAATTTTACGACAAACATTCTGTTCTTAATGCCGAAGAACCCATTCGGACATCTCGCTTAATTTTATGCGATCTAACTGCCAAAACTCTACGATTGGGACTAGATTTACTTGGTATTGATGTACTCGATCGCATGTAGGATACTCTACGCTACTATAGCGATCCTAAATGAGAATCTAGATCTTTATTTTCCTATCTCTGCGCCCTCTGCGTCTCTGCGGTTAAAAAATCTTGAAAATCATTTAGGATCCCTATATATCATCATCCTAACAACCCAATTATTAATTAACAATTAATAATTGAGTTCACCCTAGCTTTAAACCAATATTAACCTTACGTTTTATTTCTTCGGATTACCCGCAAAACGTGATAGTTTTTATTTGAGATTGTTGAAGGCTCGGGTAGGATGGGGTCGATCGATATTTTACGCAAAGATATGAGAAACTTGTTTGGAATGTTCAGCGTATCGGTGTTATTATTCCAATTCCTAACAGTAGCAGCAGCTTCAGCCCAGGAGCCAAAACAGAAAAGCTTCCTTGAGTGGTGCGAGAAAAAAGAATCTACAGGCGCAAGTATTAACGATCGAATTGAAGAGTTATCAGCTAAAAAAACAATTGGAGCGGTGTTGGCAGTAACTCAAACGAAAAACTGTAAAGTGGCGAACTCTAAACTCAAGAGTCTAGATAAACTTACGCTCACAAATCAAGGAATCGTCAATCTGAAGCCCCTTGCAAGTCTGACAAACTTGACATCTCTCGATCTCGATAAAAATGAGATCGTCGATCTGAAACCACTAACAAGTCTGACAAATCTAAAAATCCTCAATCTCAGAGAGAATCAAATTGTCAATCTGAAACCCCTGTCAAGTTTGATAAATCTGACATCTCTCAATCTCGAACAGAATCAAATTATCAATCTAAAGCCCATAGAAAGTCTGACAAATTTGACATCTCTCGATCTCGATAAAAATGAGATTGTCGATCCTCAGCCATTAGCTAGCCTAATAAATTTGACATCACTTGAACTCGATAAAAATGAGATTGTTAATATAAATTCTTTAGCAACTCTGACAAATTTAAAAACTCTCAATCTCAGAGAAAATAAGATTGCCGATCCAAATCCATTAGCTAGTTTAACCAATATTAAATTATTCCTCTTTGACAATCAAACGATCGATGGCAAGGTAGTTACACCGCAGCTTAAACCCAAGATAGTAGCTCTAAAAGATCGCGAAATTGGGTTGCTATTTCAGGGTAAAAATCTTCCAAATTCATCCGATCCCCAGGATACAATATTTTTAGTTGGGACAAATTTTGTCGGTCGATGTGCTGCCTTTGACGCTTATGAAGGTGACGCGAAATTCTTCTCCAAAAATATGAAACCTGCTGATAATCTACGAGTTATTATTCGCAATATCACCTTTGGGTTTTCTGGGAATGAGAAGCCTTATACCGATCGAGAATATTATAACGGAGATCTTTCTGAAGGATTTAATGTCAGATTTGGCGACTCCAATAGTAATAGATATTTAGCAGTAAAATCTGGTGAAAATAAATTTGAGTATATAATCAAAGATCGTGACACTGTTATTAATACGGGTGAATTCTCGATAAATTTTGATACAAGACTGAAGACTATCCGGCGAGATGGCTATCCAGTCACAGAACTTAAATGTTTGAGGTATAGTGATGGAAAATGTACGTTAGAAATTCCACAAACAACTTACCGCTGTAATTAAAATTTTAGCCTGATAAAAATTCTCAAAAGGGCGATTACCTGTGGTCAAATCCCCGACTTCTTAAAAGAAGTCGGGGATTTAGCAGTAATTCTAAAAAGTCTATCCCTCGACTATTTATGGTGTAAATGTATCACTCTGGGCGAATTGCGATCGTCACATCAGCAACATTAGTACCCGTTGCACCAATTATCTGTAAATCTCCCAATTGTTCAAAAAATGGATAACTATCGTGTCGATCGAGTGCTGAATGAGCATCTAATCCTAATGCCAAAGATCGAGCGATTGTCGTATCATTTACTCTCACTCCCGCCGCATTTGTCGGCCCATCTGTGCCATCAGTGGCGAGGGTAATCACCCAAGCAGGAACACTATGAGCAGCTAATTCGATCGCAGCGGCTAATCCTAACTCTTGATTGCGTCCACCTTTACCTTGACAATTGTGAGGTAAACTAACGGTAGTCTCACCACCATATATTAACATAGTGTTCGGCGAATGACTAACAATCTCTCGCGCAATTTCTGCCCCTCTCACCCGCGCTTCTCCATCCAATTGGGTAGTAATGATTCGAGCATCATAACCCATCTTTCTAGCAGTTTGGGCTACAGCTTCACAGGCTTGACGGTTGTTGCCCACTAATATATTATCGGCATCGGGATGATTTGTTAAACCAGAGGCGATCGAATCGATCGGATCGCCAATTACATCTGATAAAATTAATCCCACAACTTTACCTAGCCCCACCCTTTCTACAAAACCACCAGCTTTCAATCGATCGATTCTCGATCTGACTGCATTAATTTTATCGATCGACAATCCACTCTCTAATAGTGCCATGCCGATCGATCTAAGTGCTAATAGAGAAATATTTTCTTCGGGATTAAGGATGGTAATATCGATCGATTGACTCAATAGATTCTGAATTAAGGCTTGGGTTTGTTGAGTAATTGCTGCGCTAGGTGGGTTGGTTAATAGTTGTGTCAAAACACGCCAGGAATGGGGCGCGACAGCTAGAGCAGATGCACCTCCAGAGATACAAGCAAGCACTAAAGTTCGATCGGTACAATCTGCCAGAAATTGCCAAATCCGATCGCCAGCATCTAAACTTCGATCGTCAGGAATGGGATGTGCTGACTCTATACATTCCCAATTATCTGTGAATTTAGCATCACCCAAATGTGCATATTTAGTAACGACTAATCCTCGATCGATTCGACTACCGAGCAGTGTATGAATCGATCGAGCCATTGGTACCGCAGCTTTACCTACCGCGACACAACGAATATCTAGATTAGTTAAACTAATCCGATTGCTGCCAATGATTAGATCGTCACCATCCAGCAATAAATGATTCTGAATGGCATTAAATGGATTGACAGCAGCTAATCCAGTAGCGATAAATTTGTCGATTATATCATTCATTATAGATAGCAATCCTACCTGATTTATGAACTCGTAGGGGCGTGGTCTTTCGTGCAATCAGCGACGAATTGTACTGTTGGCGTTAGCCTATTGTACCCGCCGTTTTCTCATGTGTAATATTGTCGAGTTTGAGAAGTCAGGGCTTTAGGCGTATTCTAAAAGTCCATCTCTCGATCGTTCTTAGTATAATATATTTTAATCGATCTGCTCGACATAGCAATAATACCTCAACGATCGGGCATAATAAACTATCAGCGTCACAACAGTATTCACGAGGGGTTGTTCGCAACAATATATGCCAGACATCATGACTGAACTTGCCCAAATTGGTGGTTTCCAAGTGCCCACAGCAGAATTGGCACCCCTATTAGTAAAATACCAAATGTTACCAGGGGTGTTGCGGGAACTAGTAATAGATCGAGCGATCGCTGAAATAACATGTGATGAAACCGAGAAGATCCAAGGGATCCAAGAGTTTTATCAACGCTATCAAATCACATCAAATGAGCAAGTCGAACAGTGGCTGGAAATTCAAGGCGTAACTCCAATTCAAATGGAAGAAATCGCCATTCGCCTATTTAAAATTGAGAAATTCAAACGAGAAACTTGGGGCCAAAAACTCGAAGCTTATTTTCTCAAACGCAAAGGGCAACTCGATCGAGCTATTTATTCATTAATTCGCACAGAAGATGTTGGGATCGCTCAGGAAGTCTACTTCCGCTTAATTGATGGCGAACAATCATTTGAAGAAATTGCCCGTCAATATTCCCAAGGAGCTGAAGCTCAAACCAGTGGTTTGATCGGCCCAGTTGAACTCAGTATACCCCATCCCGCGATCGCCAAATTAATTACGACCAATCGAGCAGGCCAAATTTGTCCGCCGATTAAGTTAGAACAATGGTATGCGATCGTTCGCCCCGAAAAGGTCATCGCAGCTCAACTAGACGAACCAATGCGTCAACGGCTCATCAATGAATTATTTCAAGTTTGGTTGCAAGAGCAAATCCCGATCGCCCGTACGCCAATCTTACCACCCTAATCGTCGGCAAAATTTCTTCCCCCATCGCCATTTAGCAGATTTTTTGGAGGTAATTGATTTTTGAAGACATATCATGTATCATTGAAATCAGACTATGTAAATCTTAGGAATCACCAAACTTCCGATCTTTCAGCAGTCCTAGTTTAATTTGCGATGAATCCTTCGTTAAATATTGGTAACTCTACGATTTCTTTCGATCGTGTGGTCGATGGATTAAATCGATTCGGACTTTTTCCCCAGCTCTTGCAAGAAATTGTCACTGATGATTTTGTGGCGGAAATGAATCTGCCCGATCTTAGTGAGGTAGAATATAACCAGCACTATTTGAAGATTAGTAACTTGCCTATTTGTCGAGGCATGAATGAGCATCAATTGCAAGCGATATGCGATCGAGATTTGCGATTGCAGCAGTTTAAGGTAGCCCAATGGGGCGATCGAGTTGATTCTTATTTTACAGGTCAAGGGGAAGGACTCGATCGAGTGACACTATCTATTCTTCAAGTTGAAGATGCTTTATTAGCCCAAGAATTGTTTTTTCGGATTCAGTCAGGAGAACAGTCTTTTACAGAGATTGCGGTCGAATATTCTCAAGGTCAACATGCAGATAATGGAGGTGTTCTCGGCCCATTATTATGGAGAGAGCTAAATCCTAGTATTATGAAAGTTATCGAAAAATTAAAGCCTGGGCAACTCTCCCCGCTAATTAAAATAGACAATAATTATACTTTATTCCGGCTCGACGAACGCGAACCAGCCCAACTCGACGATCTGACTCGTCAATTTATCCTCAATGAACTATTCTTGACTTGGTTGCGCTCCCAAGTTGCGGGAAATGAATCTTGAATCAATCTCAGTACAACTCAATTATTAATTATTAATTATTAATTATTAATTATCAATCAATATGACTGCAAGTTTACAATCTGAACTTCCCCTGGCAGAACTTCCTGTTCAACAAAAACGTCTGCTCTATCACCTGAGCCGATCGCAATTGTTGGTAAAATACTTACGCGGGATATTAATCGAAGAAACTTTAGAAAAGTGGGAAAAATCACCAGCCTTTGAATTAGTCCGCGATCGACTGGTAATAAACGATCCGAACGAGCGGCAGGGAGCAATATTTCAACTTTATAAACAAACCGAATTTGGTAATTTAGTTGGAACGCAATTTCTAGCTCGTAAATCCCAACTCGATCGAGTATTATTCTCAGTAATTCAAGTCAAAGATCTTCATTTTGCCGAACAACTATATTGCCAGATCGAAGACAAAAATCAATCTTTCACACGCATAGCAACGGCTCATTCAGATAGTCCGACAGCAAAACGAGGTGGATCGATCGGCCCAATTTCGATGATGGAATTGCATCCAGTAATTCGCCATTACTTAACGGGACTCGAACCCAAACAATTATCGCCCATCTTCAAACTAGACGAACATTATGTTTTTCTAAAACTCGATCGATTACTGCCAGGACAAATCAGCTCACAGCTCGAACAACAATTAATTGATGAATTGTTTGAGCGGCAACTAGAATCCCAGATTAGCGATCGAATCGGCAAGATTCAGATGGAATTTGTTAATCCATCAACCGATACACCAGAGCGATCGTCCCCACAAACATCCACTAGTTCAAGCTCCAACCTGCTTCAGTTCCCGATTTCTCAGGATTTAGATTTAGATTTAGAACCCGCACCAACAGGCACCATCTCACCGACTTCTTCCTTATTCTTTCCGCAATGGGTGGATACTAGCGATCGATCCGGTACTAGTTCTTCAGGGGATTCTAGCTTCTTTTTTCCGCAAACTCCGCCGATCGGGGCACTTACTATAGTCGAGAAAGATCCAATTCCTGAAGCCAAACTCGATCGAACATTGAATGTGAGAATCTGGATCGGTATATTTACGGCGATCGCCATCTTACCGACTATTTATATTCTAATTCAGTTTTGGATCGGCGGAAATAGTCCCAATTGTTCTGAGCCATTTTGTTCGACTCCCTCTTCCCCCCAACTTGACAATCGGCGCAAATAGTTGTTTTATAGCAACCGCCAGGGCGGTTAGGACAGATACCTTCCCCTGAGTAAAAATTGCTGTCTGAGCGCGATCGAGATCGATTAGCAAAATAAAATAAGCCGATCGAATAACCAAAATAGCGCAGATCGCCGCGATCGGGGAATAATTAAAGCGAGCACCTATACTTCCCCCCAGTCCCCCAGTCCCCCAGTCCCCCAGTCCCCCCATCTCCCGCCGATGACTACCACCAATACCAAAATCTACGATTTCTTCTCCAGCCTCCTCCCCTTCGCCCAATTACCAAAAGAAGATTTGGCGGCACTCTCCGAGCAGGCACAGCTCGCCCGTTATCGGATGGGGCAAACCGTATTGGTGCGGGAACAGATGCCAGCGCAGATTATCATTGTCTATTCTGGGCAAGTGAGGCTACTGGCTTACAATCCCCAAAACCAGATGCCCACAACCCTGCAACTGTTGGAAAAAGGCGAAATCATCGGTTGGGCGGGGGTAGTGCGAAATAAAGCTTGTGAAACAGCCATCGCTTCCACAGAAGCAGTTTGCATCAATATTCCGATCGCTTACTTTCTCCAACTCATCGCCAAGACACCGCAACTAAACGCGCTGTTTTACTACGGCACACCATCGATCGAGATCTACGATCTGCTCTCCCTCTACCTTCAGACGCGCTCCGATGCTGATGCACTCATGCGCTCATTTGGCTGTGAAGATATCCGCGAACTTGCCCTCAAACTCTCACCACAGACAACCATTCTCAATCTCGCACCAGGAAAACTACTGATTTCCGAACTAGATCCCAATCGAAGCTGGTTGGTAAGTAGCGGGCAAATTGTCGGCGTACCCGTAGGCACTTGTATCAACCCAGCCGAATATGAATCAAATCAGATTCTGGAAGTGAGCAAACCTAATCATAGTCGATTAGTCGGGATTCCCCTGTTAGAAATTCGCGATGCCAGTGGCGATCCTAGTTCAGATTTATTCGATGCTGCCGCAACAGATTTTTCGCCGACTCGACTGGGGATTCCCTACGCACCAGATCGACCAGAAGCCGGAGAAATGTCTGTAGAAGAGCCAAAAGCTGGAAAGGCAAATTACCCCATTTTCAAAGGTAGAGGGGTCTTGGATGGCACCACAGCCTGCTTTAAGATGCTATGCAAGTATCTGAGCGTCCCCTTTCGGACGGATGTGGTGAGCAGGGTATTAAAAAATCAGATTAGCAGTTCGGGTACAGTTCCATTACAAGTATGTGGAGCGGTGGCCGAATTATTGGGCATCAACGCCCAAATGGTCAAAATTCCGGCTGATGCGATTTGCAAGTTGCAAGCCCCATTACTGATTCCGTGGCAAGATAGTTTTGCGATCGTCTACGAGATTACCCCAAAACAGCTCACCATCGGTACGCCCGAATCGGGAATTCGTCGCTTCAAGCCCGCAGCCTTCGCCGAAACCTGGGGGGAAGTAGGCGAGGTGTTGTTACTGCAACGTGCCAAAACTTCCGCCCGTGAAAAATTTGGGATTAGTTGGTTTATTCCCGCAGTACAAAAGCACAAGCGGGTATTGATTGAGGTACTGATTGCGTCTCTATTCGTGCAGTTATTTGGGCTGGCAAATCCGTTACTCACCCAATTAATTATCGATAAAGTCATCGTCCAAAATAGTGTCTCAACTCTAAACACTTTTGGGGCGTTGTTAATTGTTCTAGCAGTTGTCGAAGGCGTACTTACCGCCCTGCGTACCAACTTATTTGTCGATACTACCAATCGGATCGATCTTTCTCTCGGTTCGGAAATTATCGATCACTTATTCCGGTTGCCACTCAAGTACTATGAAAAAAGACCCGTTGGTGAATTGGCAACTCGGATTAACGAACTAGAAAATATTCGCCAATTCCTCACCGGAACCGCTCTGACAGTGGTACTAGATGCGATCTTCTCCGTCGTCTATATCGCGGTGATGATTGCTTATAGCTGGCTGCTGACAATTATCGCCCTTGCCACACTACCACTATTCGCGCTCCTAACTTGGATTGTATCGCCGATCGTCCGCAGTCAATTACGCACCAAAGCCGAACGCAACGCCGAATCCCAATCCTATCTAGTCGAAGTCGTTGGCGGTATTCAAACAGTCAAAGCCCAGAATATCGAACTCCAAGCCCGTTGGCAATGGCAAACCAAATACGCTCGTTATGTCAGTGCTGGATTTAAAACCGCCCTCACATCTACCACTGCTGGCTCGATTAGTGGTTTCTTGAACAAACTCTCCAATCTGCTACTGCTCTGGGTTGGTTCTTATTTAGTACTAGAGCAAAAACTTACATTAGGCGAACTAATCGCCTTTCGGATTATTGCTGGTTATACCACTCA
>JANMEL010000041.1:0-8672 GCA_031376885.1 Chamaesiphon sp. OTE_70b_metabat_96
CCCAATCTCCGCATCCCACAAACCAATAAGGCGACCGGATTCACCATACCCACCGTCTCAAATAACCTATGCTTTGAGGGGGGGTTTGGGGGGGGGACACTCCCCCACCCAATGGGGGGTCTGGGGGTCAGAACCCCCAGATCCGGATTCTGCCCTCACTAGTAACAATCGCAACCCACAAGTATAGCAGGGGTCAGGGGTGAGGGGACAGGGGCGTGCACTGAGCGTAGCCGTTCGCGTAGCGTCTGCCGTGCCTACGGCAGGCTAACGCCAACCGCAGAAGTGTCAGGTTGGGAAAGCTGATGCACTGATGGTTTGTTGGCGTAGCCTCCGCCAGAGCGGAAGCATCCACATCTGTCCTAACCGCCCTGGCGGTTGCTATATCGACCATTTACCCCTAGTGCAGAAAGTGCCGAATACCTGTAAATACCATCACGATACCTAGCTCATTGGCTGCGGCGATCGAATCACTATCCCGCATACTACCACCTGGTTGGACGATCGCGATAATTCCGGCGGCGGCGGCATTGCGAACAGAATCGTCAAAAGGGAAAAACCCATCACTGGCGAGGAATGCGCCGTGGGCGTGAGTTCCGGCTTGTTCTAGGGCAATTTTTGCAGAGCCGACGCGGTTCATTTGCCCCGCACCTACACCGATAGTAGCGCGTTTTTTGGTGATGACGATCGCGTTGGATTTGACGTGTTTGGCGACTTTCCAAGCAAACAATAGCTCGGCTAATTCTGCGGGGGTGGGTTGTTTGGTGGTGACTACTTTCCAGTCGGTAGTAGATTCGATCTGTTCGTCGGCGGTTTGAACTAGGGTTCCACCTGCGATAATTTTAAGATTATCTTTGGTACCTGTTGTCATATCGGCGAGGGTTAATACCCGCAGATTTTGCTTTGTTGCCAAAATTTCTCGCGCTGCGGGAGTACATTCAGGCGCGACGATACATTCGAGGAAGGTTTTGGTCATCGCGGTGGCTGTATCTGCATCGAGAGGGCGATTTACCGCGACGATGCCGCCAAAAGCTGAGGTAGGATCGGCGTTGAATGCGCGATCGTATGCTTGGGCTAGAGTATCACCTAGTGCTGTTCCACAGGGATTATTATGTTTGATAATTGTGGCAGCGGGTGTATCGTCAAACTCCGAAATAATTCGCCGTGCGGCTTCTAGATCTACGAGGTTATTGTAGCTGAGTTCTTTTCCCTGCAATTTTACCGCCGCCGCCCAACCTGTGGGAGTTGTACCAGTTTGATACCAGGCTGCTGGTTGATGGGGATTTTCGCCGTAGCGGAGAGCTTGAATCAAGGTTCCCTTTTCTGGGGGTTGGGGAGATGCTCCACTTTGAGCAGCCAGATAACCAGAGATGGCGGTGTCGTAAGTGGCTGTATGCTGGAAGGTTTCTAATGCTCGCGCTTGGCGAAATTCGAGCGAGATTGCCCCATGAGTTTGGGCAAATTCTGCTAGATAGTCATTATATCGATCGGGATTGGATAATACTGTCAGATGAGCAAAATTCTTGGCTGAAGCGCGGAGCATGGCGGGGCCACCGATATCGATATTCTCGATCGCATCTGCTAAACTGACTCCAGGTTTGGCGATCGTCGCGGCGAAGGGATATAAGTTTACTACGACTAGATCGATCGGTCGAATCTGCTGCTGCTCTAGATCTGCCACATCCTCCGGTACATCCCGCCGCGCCAAAATTCCCCCATGAATCTTCGGATGCAGAGTCTTGACTCGCCCGCCCAAAATTTCTGGCGCACCAGTATAGTCAGCTACCTTCATCACCGGAATTCCTTCGGCTTTGAGAGCTTGCGCTGTACCCCCACTGCTGACGATCTCGAAATCAAATTTTTCTACTAGTTGACGGGCAAAATCAATCAACCCTGTTTTGTCAGATACACTCAGCAGTGCTAAACGAGCCATATTTTAGATAAATGATGAAAATGTCGGGTATTGCTTAGTATAGCTGGAGTTTGCCGTCAGAATTCGGATCTAGATATTCGCCGAGCCGAGATTCGAGGATGTCGATTAATTCTGGATCCATGTATTGGTAGTCGTCGGTGATGTGTAGAACGATCGGTGGCTTATCTAGCACAAGATCGGCGTATTTTCGCTGAATAATTGCACTGTGGCGTTTTTCCATCACAAAAATCGAGTCCGCCCAATTAATTAAACCAGGAGTTATTTTAACTCGCGCTTTGTCTGATGTACCTGCGGATTTTGCGGTATAACGATCGCTATCTTTGAATAGAGCTTCTGCTGTTGGACTTCGCCACTGGTTTTGGCTACAAATAAATAGTAACTGTTTGCGGTACATAAGATTCAATTAGATTTGATTCAAATATCGCTCGATCAGAATAATCGCCACTAAATCATCGATCGGCCGTGGTGGTTGACGCATTCCTTGGGGAATTAGACTAGTGATAAAATTGGGCGGGTACATTTGCCAATATCGATCGCGTGCCTCTAAACTAGAGTATCTTTCATCTACTAGATCGATCGGTAAATCTGGAAAGGCGGTGGTTAATTTTTGGTGCCATTGTTTGGCAGTAGTTTGGTCGCCCATGACGATAAAATCGATCGAGTATTGCTGACATAGAGCGGCGATCTGAGTAATGATTTCGGCAGTGGCGATCGTCTGATGGTAGAGTATGTTGCGATCGCCATCCATTACCGCCACTCCACATTTATCCTTACCAGGATCGAAGCCTAAAATTGTTTTGCGTTCGTCTGGCATAGTAAAATATTATCTAGCAAGTATAATCGATCGTTACAGCTCGATCGCAAAATTGAGTGAAAACTTCGTCGTTGATGACAGCTTTGATTTTACCACTGAATCTCGCCGCTACTATGCCCATTGAGCGCGATCTCAGAGTAAGATGTTTGAATTGACCCTATGTTTTCCATTCATTCGACTTATTCCTGATGAACATCCGTATTGGTAATGGTTACGATATCCACCGTTTAGTTGTCGATCGACCGCTGATCCTCGGTGGTGTTAAGATCGAACACGAGTTAGGCTTATTAGGACATAGCGACGCAGATGTACTGACTCATGCGATTATGGATGCGATGTTGGGCGCGTTGAGTTTGGGTGATATTGGGCATTATTTCCCGCCAACGGATGCGAAATGGGCGGGTGCAGATAGCATCGAGTTATTAAAACAAGTAAATAAATTAATTGGCGATCGTGGTTGGCAAATTGGTAATCTAGATACAGTAGTAGTTGCCGAACGTCCGAAACTCAAACCACATATTCATGCTATGCGCGACAGGTTGGCTCAAGCATTATATCTAAAACCAGACCAAATTGGCGTGAAGGCGACTACTAATGAAAAATTGGACGCAACTGGGAGAGAGGAAGGTATCTGTGCTTATGCAGTCGTTTTACTAATCGAGAATGAGGTAGCAGATTTATCGGTCTAATTTTAATCTCAGTTATATTTACTATTACTATTGAAAGTATGTTTTTTACTAAGTGGCGATCGTGGTTGATAATATCTATTTTGGCGGTGTCGATCGGCATTAGTAGTTGTCGGCAGATTATTCAATCTTCTTCTGCTCAGTCTAATAATCAATTGGTTTCGGCTATTCTCACCGATCCAAAAACTTTTAATGCAGCACTCAGTAATGAATCTCCAAATATTTTTGGCTATGTGGGAGAAGGATTGATTACTGAAAATGGTAAAGGTATCGTCGAGCCAGCTCTAGCCGAATCTTGGGTCATATCGCCAGATAGTAAGACTGTTACATTCACTCTCAAACCCAATCTAAAATGGTCTGATGGTGCCCCTTTGACTGTCGATGATGTGGCATTTACATTTAATGAGGTTTATTTTAACGAAGATATTCCTACTGATACTAGAGATATCCTCAAAATTGGTAAAGACAAAAAACTACCCACACTAAAAATTATCGATGCCAATCAAATTGCATTTACCACACCAGAACCCTTCGCCCCTTTTCTCCGTACATTAGGCATTAGTATTCTTCCCGCTCACAAATTGCGATCGACAGTCAAACAAAAAGATAAAGAGGGTAAACCTCTATTCCTAAGTACTTGGGGCATCAACACCAAACCCAAAGACTTAGTTTCTAATGGGATCTTCACCCTCGATTCATATACTCCTGGCGAAAGATTAGTTTTCAAAAAGAATCCTTACTATTGGCGCAAAGACAAACAGGGCAAACAACAACCCTATATCGATAAATTAGTCTGGCAGATCGTCGAATCTACCGATACATCATTAGTCCAATTTAGATCGGGTGGCTTAGATTCCTATGGTGTATCCCCCGATTATTTCTCGCTACTAAAAAAAGAAGAACAAAAAGGCGGCTTCAAAATTTATAATGGTGGCGCATCGACGGGCACCACATTTATGTCCTTCAATCTTAATGAAGGAGATCGAAATGGTAAATCTTTAGTCGATCCAATTAAATCGCGATGGTTTAATACTGTCCAATTTCGTCAAGCGATCGCCTATGCCACCAATCGTCAAAGAATGATTAATAATATCTATCGTGGATTGGGTGCGGCTCAAGATTCACCAATTTCTGTTCCTAGTCCTTATTATTTCTCCCGCGAACAAGGCTTACCTGTATATGACTACAACCCCAAGAAAGCCAAAGAGATATTATTAGCAGCAGGCTTTAAATACAACCAACAAGATAAACTAATTGATGACCAAGGAAATCTAGTTCGATTTACCTTAATCACAAATTCAGGTAACAAAATTCGTGAAGCATTAGGTTCGCAAATCAAACAAGACTTGGCTCTAATTGGAATTGAAGTTGACTTTACACCGATCGCCTTTAGTCTACTGATCGACAAAATAGATAATACCTTAGAATGGGATAGTCTATTAATTGGCTTCACTGGTGGGATCGAGCCGAATGACGGCGCGAATTTTTGGTCTGTAGATGGAGGTTCCCATTTATTCAATATCAAACCCAAAAAAGGCAGTCCACCAATTAACGGTCGAAAAGTTGCCGAGTGGGAAAAAAAGATCGACACCTTATATATCCAAGCAGCCCAAGAACTAGACGAAACAAAACGCCGCAAAATCTATATCGAAACTCAAAGAATCACCCAAGAAAATCTACCCTGTATTTACCTAGTCAATGCCCTCTCTCTGTCAGCCGTAAAAAATCGCGTCAAAGGCATCGACTATTCACCAATTAGTGGCCCATTCTGGAATCTTCACGAATTAACCCTAACTGCGGAGTAATAAACAATTACTCAGTTTTGATGAATATGAGTATGAAATTTAGGGTAGGGGCAATTCATGAATTGCCCCTACCTTAAATTTCAGCTATTACCCTAAACCCCGATCGTATTTAGATCCTAGTGGGAAGGGTGGGTTTTGTTTGAGGTGGATTGAATTCAACCGCAGTTGTTAGCATAAACTGACCCCTACAGATCCCTACCCTGGATATAATCTAATCCCAGTACTAGGATCGAAGATAAATAATTGACCTGTAGAGACTATACTAACTCGTTGGCGTAGCCTCTCCTGTGGAGAATCGCCAACTCTTCCATTCCAACTAGGTGCCGCTAGCAAATTAATATCAGTCGAGGTGCCGCAAATTTGAGCTTTGAGCAGGGTTTCTCGACCGAGGGGTTCGATGACATGGATTTCGACGAGTAGGGCTTCTGAGGGCGAATTGGTGGCGATCGACAGATGTTCGGGGCGGATACCGAGATTTAGCCCATGTCCGTTTTTTAAATCCAATTTTTCGACTAATTCCGCCGAACAAGAGATACTTTGCTCGCCAATTTGCCACATACCATCATGATAAATAGCCGGAATAATATTCATCGGTGGTGTACCGATAAAAGTCGCCACCATTTGATTTGCAGGTAGATTATAAATTTCTTGGGGTGTAGCTATCTGTTGAATTCTACCGCGATCGAGCACCACGATTCGATCGGCTAATGTCATTGCTTCTGTGCGATCGTGAGTCACATATATAGTGGTGATGCCTACTTGTTGATGCAATTGTTTTAATTCTGTGCGCGTATCATCACGGAGAGAAGCATCGAGATTTGATAGGGGTTCATCCAATAAGAATACTTGAGGAGATCGAGCAATGGCTCTACCTAATGCCACCCGTTGTTGTTGTCCGCCAGACAATTGATTTGGTTTACGATCGAGTAAATGGTCAATTTTGAGAGACTTAGCAACAGTATCAATTCGTTCTTTAACTATCACCTTTCCTACGCCGCGCATTTGCATTCCAAATCCCAAATTTTCCGCCACCGTCATGTGAGGATAAAGAGCATAATTTTGGAATACCATCGCCACATCACGCTGTCTAGCGGGGATATTATCTACCAATCGATCGCCGATATATATATTACCGCTAGTTGCTGTTTCTAGTCCGGCAATAATCCGTAACAAAGTAGATTTGCCACATCCTGAAGGGCCAACCAATACCCAAAATTCACCATCAGGAACCTCAAATGAGATATCATCAATAGCGATGGTGCGATCGAATTTGCGATCGATATGTTCGAGCTTTACACTAGACATGAAGATGGTTTACGGTTAGATGATCCCACAATACTCTTATTATGCACCCGATCGACCGAATTTTGGAACCAGAGGTGATGGATACTTGGCTGGAAGCAACAGCCTATGACGGGATGGATTTCCTGGCAGTAAATACGGCATTTGCGGCGGAGGCGATCGAACTCGACCCCCATGCTGTCAAAATATTAGATGCAGGCACAGGTACAGCGAGAATCCCCATTCTGATGTGTCAACAGCGATCGCAATACCTATTTACTGCGGTAGACTTGGCACAATCGATGTTAATTATCGGTCGAAGTAATGTAGAGTCGGCTCAATTGACTCAACGCATCCGCCTAGAGCGAGTAGATACAAAACGAATGCCATATCCAGATTTGGAATATGACATGATTATCTCCAATAGTTTAGTACATCACTTACCCGATCCCCTATCATTTTTCCAAGAAGTAAAACGATTAGTCAAACCTGGAGGAGCAATTTTAATCCGCGACTTAATCCGCCCAGAAACTAACGAACAAATCGACCAACTAGTCTCACATTTCGCCAAAAATGATAACTCACACCAACAGGGATTATTTCGCGACTCACTCAAAGCAGCCCTAACCATCACCGAAGTTCAAACCTTACTCGATCGAGTAAATATCCCCCAAATCGAACTAAATCGATCCTCCGATCTACATTGGACAATTAAAAGAACACTCAAAAGAATCTAATCTACCTCCGCGTTCTTCGCGGTACCCACTAGTAACCTAATTAAAACACTAAGAACCCTCCGCGTCCGGTTATTGAGCGTAGCCGAAATATCGCGTTAAAAAACACCCCCGATACCCCAATGCAAAACATCCTCCGTCGTCAATCTTGGTTCGCCCTATTTATAGCGATCGGACTCGCCATAACACTAATTTACCCCACCATTTCACTATCTCAAATTCTCCCATCCAAAACCACCCCAGAAATCAGAGGAGTGTGGATCACAAACATCGATAGCGATGTTTTATTTAGACGAGATAGACTATCATCAGCCATCAAAGAACTAAAAGCATTAAACTTCAACACTCTCTATCCAGTCGCCTGGAATTGGGGCTATACAACTTATCCAAGTAAAGTCGCTAAACGAGTAGTCGGTAGTAGCTGGATGCCCAAAAAATCCGCAGGCTTATTATTACGTCGATCGCTAAATAGATCCGAAGGATTGGCAGGGCGCGATATAATGAGAGAAATAATTACCCAAGGTCATCAGCAAAAGTTTCGAGTAATTCCGTGGTTTGAATTTGGGTTTATGGCACCCGCTAGCTCCGATCCTGCTGGCTCAGATCTAGTCAAACTTCATCCAGATTGGTTGACAAAAAAACAAGATGGTCAAACTACTTGGAAAGAAGGCAACGATCCTCGTGTCTGGCTCAATCCTTTTCATCCCGAAGTTCAAAAATTCATGCTCGATTTAGTCACCGAAGCAGTCACTAAATACGATTTAGACGGCATTCAATTTGACGATCATTTTGGTTTACCACATGACTTTGGCTATGACAAATTCACCGTCGAACTATACCAAAAAGAGCATCAAGGCAAACTACCCCCCAAAGAAACCCAGAATCAAGAATGGGTAAATTGGCGGGCAAATAAAATCACCTTATTTATGGGCAACATGTTCGCCGCCGTCAAAGCAGCCAAACCCAAAGCAATTGTTTCAATATCACCCAACCCTCAAACCTACGCCAAAAACTTCTTTCTGCAAGATTGGGCAACATGGGAGCGGAAAGGATTCGTCGAAGAATTAGTGATCCAACTATATCGAGACAAACTAGAAACCTTCGTCGGTGAAATGAATAAACCCGAAGTAAAACTCGCCAGTCAACATATCCCCGTCGCTATCGGCATCCTGAGCGGTGTAAAACCCAAACCCATCTCGATCGATCGAATTCAAACTCAAGTCGCCGCCGTGCGCCAGCAAGGTTTAGCTGGAGTATCATTCTTCTTCTATGAAAGTCTATGGAAATTGACCAATGAATCGGTAGCAACTCGCAAACAAGGATTCAAACAAATGTTCCGATAATCGGCTCAAACGTTAGTATACTCACATCTTGCACCAATGCAAAGATACTATTACTGCAACAATCCAGGGCGGGCACAAG
>JANMEL010000043.1:0-3969 GCA_031376885.1 Chamaesiphon sp. OTE_70b_metabat_96
CTTGTGCCCGCCCCAATCTCGTGCCCTAGACCCTTGTTAATCGGTCAATGCACCACCACAACTAGATCCACTCCCCGCCGTACAACCGTAACAATAGGGCGCGGTGGCAATCTCGTCAATGAGATTCAATGTCCCCGCCGCCAATAGTTTCGCGACGGTGACGATCTCCCCCGTGGCTGTTGTGGCAGGTAATTCCGCCATCTGATTGAAATCACAGTCGAATACTCGCCCTAAATAGTCCACAGATAGCTGATTTCGGCACATCAAGCCGTCGATCGTGGCTGGATTGAAGTTGGTAGCCAAAAAGTCTAAATAGGGGCTGTAAAGCTGTTTTTGGTGGAGTTGGAGGGCGGTTCGACCGATCGGTAAATTGGTCATGGTCAACAATCGATCGAATTTGATGTTAAATTGTCGATTTAGAAATGATTTATAGTCTTGTTCTAGTTGGATTCGATCGGACGTTAAGCTAAATCGATCGGTTGTCGGGATCGGTGGATTGTAAACCAGATCGAGGATTAAATTGGGGTCGTGAGCATAGCCTAATTGATTCAGCCATTGGATTCCCCTAATCGAAGCATCATACACTCCCCTACCGCGCATTTTGTCAACATTATCGGCGAGATAACATGGCAATGAAGCGACGATTCTTACCTGATTTTGGGCACAATATGCGGGGATATCTGCAAATCCTGGCTCGAAGTAGATCGTCAGATTCGATCGAACGATTATTTCTTTGTTTTGGTTTCTGGCTGCGTCAATAATTGGTTTGAAACCATAGAGCATTTCAGGTGCGCCGCCAGTTAGATCGATCGTTTGAATCTGGGGGAATCGATCGATTAGTTCGATTAATTGGTGACAAATTTCTGGGGATAGTTCTTCGGTTCGAGTTGGTGATGCTTCGACATGGCAATGACTGCAAGCTAGGTTACATCGTTTGCCTAGATTGATTTGCAGTACTTCGATCGGCTGTTTGCGAAATGGTTGTGCTAGTTTTTCCCTAAAAGAAATCGAGATAGAATCTATTGCTTGTTCGATCGGCTGAATCATATTGTTATTTTGATCTATTATTTGGCGATCTGGTTTTCACCTTGGAGGGGATCGTGAATTGTCCCTACAAGGTGAAAACCGCTAATTTAGCAGCAACCACCGTATGAATGCCATGTTGAATCGGTGACTATAAGATCGGGAAACTGAGCAAAACTTTTAGCAGTTTTATCGCAAACAATTACAGGCAAACCGCGTTGTAAAATATGCCCGTGGCGATCGTCAAAATATTCTTCCTTACCGATATATGTCGCCGTTTTACCCGTGAAAATACAAGCCCCATCGGGAGCAACTGGCACCTTAATCGAGACAGAATCTAGACTATCGAGCAATAAGGGAGTGGTCAATTCATAATTGTGAATATCCAGCAGTCGATAAGGACGACGCGATCGAATTTCTACTTGCCCAAAACCCGATTTGATGATAAAATCGACGTACTCTTCATAAGTCAACGCGCCCGATATACACATCGCCCGCAATCGCTCATCTCGGCGCAAAACGGCGGGAATCGGTGTCGTGGCGATCGGATCGCTCATCAGCAATCTACCGCCTGGTTTGAGCACCCGATAGGCTTCTTGCAGGGCGCGCTCCAAATCCGCTGGCTCAAAGATATTAAATAAACAATTTTGAGCGACAACATCCACCGAAGCATCGGGCATCGGTAAATTAAACGCATCACCAGCCAAAATCCTTACAAAATCAGGATCGAACCAATCATTATCTAGAGCAGCTAATTGGAGATTTTTTGCTGCTACCTCCCGCATTTGGACTACTGGATCTACGGCGATCGTACCCGCAGGTTTGCGACTAAAATAGGCAAATTGGAGAGCTTCCATTCCTCCGCCGACACCAATATATAACACTGTCGGCTGGTTGAATAACTCCGCTGGATGCACTGTGGAGCCACACCCATAGTTCATCTCCTGCATGATGACAGGAATATTCAGCCCTGGTAGTTGTAATGGCGGCGAACTTACGCAACATAAGCCGATTTGAGGAGTTATCGCCGCTTCAGCATAAAATTCGGCAGTAGTATCGAGATAGCTCATGGGGGATAGGGGATAGGGGATAGGGGATAGGGGATAGGGAATAGGGTGAACTATAGACGAAAACGGTACTAAAAAAGATTTTATTTTACTTTTATAGGAGGTTTAGTTGCCGAAAAATTAGGTTAGCCGCCGATTAAAATCCTTGCACGCGCAAGCAAAGTCCGCCTAAAGCTGTACTAATCTATTCCCTATTCCCTATTCCCTATTCCCTATCCCCTATTCCCTATTCCCTCACTAACTGGCACTTTTTACAGCAGTCATAAATAAGAACGCGGTAAGGGGGATACTAGCGACCAAAATACTCACTGTAGCCGCCATTCCCCATTCTGGTACACCAGAACTGAGTTCAAAAATTGAACCGACAGCAGCGATCGCCGAAACGGAAGCTCCAAGTAAGCATAGACCAGTTTTGGGCGTATACATTAGATTTTATGCTCCTGTTTTGATATGTTGGACATGTTGAAGTGAGAAGCCTTTTTGTTTGAGTTCTTCGGCTAGAGCGAGTTCGTTTTCGACTCGATCGACAAATAATACCCCAGTGAGGTGATCCATCTCGTGTTGAATTGCTCTGGCTAAAAGTCCGTCGGTTTTGAGTTTGCGAGGACGGCCATATTCGTCTTTGAAGGCTACTTCGATCGCTTCAGGACGTTCTACATATAAATAGACTCCAGGGATGCTCAAGCAGCCTTCTTGGTCTTTGCAGAGAGTTTTTCCATAGCTTTTGATCTGGGGATTGATCAGTACCAATGGTGGCGCGGTTGGATTTTCAAATTCACAGTCGATGACGACTAATTGCTTGTGAATGCCCACTTGCGGCGCAGCTAAACCGATGCCATCGGAACTATACATGGTTTGGAGCATGGCGACGATCGTTTGGCGCAGTGCTTCGTCGATCGTGACGATGCGTTTGGCTGTTTGGCGCAATCCCCGATCTCCGAGTTGATGAATTTTTAGGGGTGGCTTGGCTAATTTTTTCTTTTCGACGAGAATTGATGTCGGCATGGATCGATCTTTGATAATTAATAATTGATAATTGATAATTAATAATTGGGGTCTACTGAATAAATCTAAAATTCTGAGTAGATATCAACTTTTAGCTCAACATATCGATCGCGGTAGCAATTTACGGCACGACGGCCGATCGAGGAGTGGTAATCTATTTCTATCTTAACAGGTCGCTTAAAGTTGGCAGTAAGATCTCTAGGTCTAGGTTGGCGGCTACGGCGGCTAAGTGCTGGAGATCGTGCAAGTCTGGTAGGTAGGGGATACATCCGAGAACTGGAGTACTGGTGAGGGATTGGATGAGGGCGGCTGGTGCTAGGTCGGCAATTTCTGCCTCGGATGTCGATCGAGTACAATTGAGGACGATGCCGAGTAGTTTGACTCCGTATTGTTTTGCTAGAGCTACATTCGCTACTGCTGCGGCGATCGCACCTAGTTTTACAGGTACTACCAGCACTGTAGGTAGTCGCCAATCTCTCGCCAAATCTGCCACTACGAGTTCGTCGGTGAGGGGTGTACCTAAACCACCGATCGCCTCGATTAATACTGTATCGTGTGTCGATCGCATCCGCTCCAAAGCTTGCCAAGCAATGCCCAAATCGATATGTACGCCCGCTTTGGCTGCGGCGATGGGTGGTGCGAGGGGTGCGTCTAGATAAATCGGGTTGATATCTGTGGGAATTAAATTGAACAGATCTGCATACAGTTCTCGATCGCCGCTACCGCACTGAATCGGCTTCATAATGCCCCAATTTTGCTGCGGACGGTGCATTTGTCCATAAGCAGCTAAGGCGGCGGTTAGGACGGTTTTACCCGCATCTGTGTCGGTACTTGCGATCAGGAGCATTTTCAGGGGGAGGGGGAGAGGGGAGAG
>JANMEL010000045.1:0-1834 GCA_031376885.1 Chamaesiphon sp. OTE_70b_metabat_96
CGAGTAGTGCATTAGCTTATGCTCATTTGTACGCGTACAAGCTCCATTTACCCCAGCTTTATGGTTTTTGCTCTCTGAAGCAATTTCGCACGGCTGATGAGATGCGAACCAGTCAGCCAGTAGAAGTACTGCTGTTGGAAAATATTCCTGTCGATAACGAGGGGCAATTATTACCCAGTTTGGTGGATGCGTGGAGTAGGGCAACAGCTCTAAATCAAGCATATTGGTTGTGGCAAATTATCAATTTGTGGGCACCATTATCAGGCACTGGGGTGTTGTCTAGTCTGGTGGCGATCGACAATATCCGCGTTGATGGGTGGCGAATTCGGCTGTGCGAACTGATTCCCGATCGACCAACACCCGATCGTAAAGTTACACTGGCTACACTCGGCACGCTCTGGCTGGAAACTCTCTCCAACACCGCGCCAGAAATTGCCGACAGATTGCGCCATCTATTTACCAGAATGCAAACAGAAAAAGCCTCCCTCCGAGATGCTTCTAACATTCTGAATAAAATCGTGCTCGAAGAATCCACCCAACTACCCCTCACCTGGGAAATCGCTGGGGGGACAGATGTCGGTGCCAAACACCAACATAATGAAGATTCTTATTATCCAACGCCGTTAGAATTGGCCCATGATGCTTGTAATGGTAAACTGGCGATCGTTTGTGATGGAGTTGCCGGACATGAAGGGGGAGAAGTTGCCAGTCAATTGGCCGTAAAATTACTCAAACTTCAAACCCAAAGCCTATTTGAAGATCTGATGGATAGTCAGGAGATCATGTCTCCCGAACAGATATGTAATACGATCGCGGCGATCGTCCGGGTGGTCAATAATACCATTACCGTTCAAAATCAAGACCAAGGGCGGGAAAAACGCCAGCGGATGGCAACTACCATGGTAATGGCACTCCAAGTTACCCAGCGGATTCAAGCCCCCAAAGGAGACACATCTCACGAAGTCTATATCGCCCACATTGGTGATAGTCGCGCTTATTGGATCACACCCGATCGCTGTCAACTATTGACCATCGATGATGATATCGCCACTCGAGAAATTAAGCAAGGTCGCGATGTCCCTTGGCGCAGTGCCAATCGCCCCGATGCGAGTATGCTCACCCAAGCTTTGGGGATGAAAAGTGGCACGGCGATTCAACCCACTGTGCAGCGTTTTATGGCGATGGAGGATGGGATTTTATTACTCTGCTCTGACGGTTTGAGCGATCGAAATCTGGTCGAAAGTTCGTGGAAAGAACATGTTAGTAGCATTCTAAAATCTGGTACTCCCCTAGCTGAAGCCGTCCAATCTTGGCTGGCTTTGGCTCACAGTCACAATGGGGATGATAATATCTCTTTGGTACTGATGTCCTGCCGACTATTGTCAAATGAGGATAACGATGAAAAAGATTCGATCCCGTTAACCGATCGAGGCTCTCTAGAGACGATTCCAATTTCAAAGTTTGAAGTTGGGGTGACGATTCAACTCTTGGCATTTTTGGCTGGGATCATCGGGTTGTTTGCCTCTACGACGATCGCGATCTCCCTATTACGCCCTGATTGGATGCAAAATTGGCGACAACAATTCCTGCCTCAGGTGGAAAATAGAAGATAAGGGGTAGGGGATAGGGGATAGGGGATAGGGAAAAGTGCAGTCTTGGGGATGCCCCAAGTAGAGCACCTTTTCAAGACAGGGGATAGTGGTAGTTTTACCGAAAAGCGGGCGGAAAGCCCCCCGCTTTAGCGGTTACCGTGTGTACACAAGTTTTCCTGAGACGGATTTTGCGATTCTCTCAACAACATCCGCATCCCACACATCAACAAATCTGCCGTAAG
>JANMEL010000072.1:0-24709 GCA_031376885.1 Chamaesiphon sp. OTE_70b_metabat_96
GGTGTGGGGGGTGTGGGGGGTGTGGGGGTGTGGGGGGTGTGAGAGCGGGAGTGTGTGAGGAGTGGAGACTGGATAGAATCTAACACCCTCCTACCCTACCACCCCTACCCCCTATTCCCTATTGAAGATTTCAGCCAGATCGATGCGCTGCCAGCAGTAATTACCCACAAGGCTAATGATAAGGATGGATGAGTGGATAGTAGCAAGATTCCGGCGATCGCACTAAAGCCAGTTAAGCAAAGATAATTTAAGTTTTGGATCGATGAATTGAGGCGTTGAATTGATTTTTGGGTGACTTCGGATCGCTTAGAATTTGCTATTTCTCCACGTTCTAATCTTTGTTCCAATCGTTGAATCAAGAGCTGGTTATGGTTGGGTTGTTGAAGTTTGTATTTGAGATAGCCAGTAGCTTGTTTACCAAATTGACTGATGATATTTCCACGTTCGGCGATGGCTACACTTTGAATAAATGGTTGAGCGGCAAGCACCAGATTGTATTCGGGATCGAGGGTGCGAGCAATTCCATCTAGGGTGGCTAAGGCTTTGAGGATAAAGGTCATTTCTGGCGTGAGTCGAAATGGTTGGATGGTAAATAGTTCGACTAATTCAGTTTTGATTTGACTGAATTCACGGACATCGATCGGTCGATCGGTAAAGCGTTCGAGTAAAAATTCAATCACATCTTTAATCGGTTTCATGTCTTCACCAGGTACGATTAAACCCAAGTCTATTAAGCGATCGGTAACGGTATCGCCATCTTTTTTCATTACTGCCCAAAAGGTTTCAATCATTTGACCTTTGGCAAGAGATTTTAGTTCTGCCATCATCCCAAAGTCATAGACGACTAACTTACCTTCGGCGGTAATTGCCATATTCCCTGGATGAGGATCTGCTTGAAAAAAACCATCAATCAATAGTTGTTTGAGGTAGCAACAAATGCCGATTTGATTGATTTGGCTGGGCTTGAAACCACAGGCGACTAGAGCAGCTCGATCGTCAATTTTAATTCCAGGCAGATAGCTCATTGTCAATATTTGCCTGGTGGTATATCGCCAGTAAATATATGGAGCAATAACTAGTTTGTTGGCTTTAAAGTTTGACCTAAATCGATCGGCATTTTGACCCTCATGGGTATAGTCAATTTCGAGGAATAACAGGGTAAAAAATTCTTGATAAATATCTCTAATATTATATTTTCGTGTCCAAGGTAGTAGATTTTCGCTCCACCATAGTAACCGATCGATAATCTTAAAATCTAGTTCAAATAACCGCTGTAAACCTTGCCGCTGAACCTTGATAACGACTGTTTCCCCAGAAGAGCGTAATCTAGCTTTGTGTACCTGCCCCAAGCTAGCCGATGCGATCGGAATCGGATCGAATTGGATAAATAAACTGGCGATCGATGCCCCAAGTTCGCTCTCAATAATCGAGATCGCTTCTGTCGAACTAAAAGCAGGTACTCGATCCTGCAATTGCCCTAGAGCTTCGATATAACTAGGGTGCAAAAAGTCAACTCTTGTGGATAAAGATTGACCAATCTTAATAAAAGTCGGTCCCAATCCAATCAGCGTATTAACTAACTTTTGGGCGCGGCGACGGTGATATCGTTCGTTTGTGGTGGGGAATAATAAATCTCGACTCACAGCCAGCCCCAAACTAGTCGCAGCGGTAAAGATATCGAATTGCCTAGCTAAGGGTGAATACCTGGCTCTTTGCCACCGAAATCGTTGGCTGGAAGCATTCCTACTCGTGGGAGTGGGTGCTGCTGGTAATACTAATGGTATTTGGCTTGGCTTGCGAAATTTCAACATCCTGTCTTCCCTACCTAATGAATCTCAAGGATCGTGGGAATGGTAATAGTAAAGGAAGTTTTGGCGATTGTCTCATCGATCGGTTCGCTAGTTGCTTCGATAGTACCAGCTAAATGTTCGACGAGAGATTTTACCAGTGCTAATCCCAATCCAGTGCCGGAAATTGCTTGTTTTGTGGCACCATTCCCGCGTCGGAATTTTTCAAATAGATGATCCAAATCTCGATCGGGAATCGGTTTACTCAAATTGGCAATTTCAAGTTTTAGATCTGTTTTATTTGCCGTTACCCAGACTTCGATCGGTGTTTTGGGGATGGCAAATTTGCCCGCATTGAGCAACAATTCTTCCAAAATCTGCTGGAGACTATCGACATCAGTTTCGATCGGTGGTAATTCGTCGGAGATATGCAGCATGAGTTCCAAGCCTTTATTGGGCACCCATCGATCGGCGATAATCTGCGCTTGCTCGGTGATAAATACGTCGATTGCAATTGGCTGAGGGCGAAATTCTAGTTGCTGAGTCTCTAGTTGTTGCAGTTTGAGCAGATCGTTGACTAGCTTGATTTCGCGGTGACATTGCTCGTGGAGAATATTTAGATACTGCTGACGGCGATCTTCTTGAATGCTGGGTTGACGCAACATTTCGATCGCCAACATCATACTAGTTAATGGTGTCCGCAATTCATGACTGACAGTGTTGATAAACTCATCCTTGAGTTGATTTGCTTGTCGCAATTTCTCCATTTGCTTCCGCCCGACTTCATGCAGTTTTGCCTGAATTTGCAAACTAGCCTGCACTTGAGATGTGCGTTTGGCAACGTCGATGTTTGCCTGCTTGAGGGCTTTCTTGTGGATTTTAGCTAGGGCAATCTGACAGATTTGCGATTGGAGTAGTTTCAACTCGACGGGATGCCAACGGCGATGTTCGTCGTGCTGGAGTACCAACCAACCCCACGGAGTAGTGGAGCTAGATCGATCGGGCACAACGGATCCCATGAGTGGAATCATTGCGGTGCTGCACAATCGATCGTCTTGAAAGACTTGACGATCGATCGAGGTGCCTAATTTTTGCATCCCTTCTAGGATTTTTGGTTTGGGTGCAGTCAGTAAGGCTTGTTGACAGAAGTAAGAATTTTCGAGTCCAAATGATGATGGAATTAGGCTCACATCATCGCGGGTATCGACAACCGTGAGGATCTGAATGGGGGTATTCGCCTTTCTGACGACGATCGCCGAGCTAGTGGAAGTGGTGAATTCGTCAGTTGCATCGACGGGTTCTGAGGGTGGATGCTGAGATTTTTTGACGATTTGAGACGGTTGTTTGTGGAGATCGTTAGATTTGAGATTGAGTACAAAGCCTCGCTTGAGTCCCAAAGCAGTTACCATGTCAGAGACAGCGATTTCAAATAGTCGATCGACATCCTGATTTTCGACAATTGCTTGAGTTAAATGGTAGTGCAGTGCGGGATAGATTTGGGCGATTTGAGCCTGCTGTTGCAATTCTTCTTGCACCAATGCTGTGGCGATATAGTCAGCCGCAATTTGCAAGACTAATTTAGTTTCTGGATACCATTCGACTCCCTTTGTCGCCAACATCAAACAGCCCTGTACTTGTTGTTGATAGCAAGTATTGACAATTATCACATTATAGTCAGGGAGTAGTGGCATCTGCCACATAGTTGGTTGGAGAGCGGTGGGAGGATTGTATTCTACCAATCTATCTTCGATTCCTTGGGTACGATAACTAGTGCAAGCACTAGCCAAAACCCGCGCAACATTCGGCGACGGATATTGCAATAACCAACAACCATCCGCTGCAAAATTGTCGGCGACAGACTGAGCGAGATTTGTCAGGATTTGCCGACGATCTGTTGACGTACCAGATCCCACACCAGCAACTAGAGGTTGGATGATCTGAAGGATGCGTTGTCCGAAATAGTTAATTTGGCTGGGTTCCTGCATGGGTAAGCCATCAAATGGGCTGCGGATGTAGACAATAGACCTACCTACTTATTGTGCCATACGATGAGATTGGCAGGCGATAGTTTGAGTGGAAATCAATCTAGATAAATCTAGTATGCCCAGGATTTGGGTCTAAATCTTGGGTATGGTGGATCTTGGATTAGAAATCCCCTTCTCTGAGTGTTTTGACCCATTTTAACCGTTTTGGTAACACAGCCATGCGGCCGATCGCAAATGGCATAATTAGGAGCCAATGGAGTACGAATATAGCCCCGATTGCCGTTTGACGAATGACTGTAGCGGGATGAACCGATCTACCTGCTTGGCGATAACTCCGGCGCAATCCTACCCAACTTCCCCACAATGGTAGAGCAATCCCTAATGAAGCCGTCATCGGGAATAGTAAGGGGGGATGTCTGAGCCACAACGCCATTAATAAATCGGGAATTCCAGCGGGTGGGAGTAGATATTGAATGATCAAAAAGGAGAGTAAATCGACGGTTTTTGTAGTTCCGAGGCGATTGCTGGCGATCGGTCGCCAATAGTCCAGATAACGCTGAAATCCGCCTTCAGCCCAGCGATTGCGTTGATTCCACAGTGCTCTAAAAGTTGTCACACCTTCTTCTTGGACAGGTGGATAGGGCATCAACTGAATTTCCCAACCAGTGAGTTGGAGTCTCAGGGTCAAATCCAAATCGTCGGTGATGGTTGCTTCGTTCCAACCATCGCAACTCATCAGAGCTGTACGGCGGACAAATTGACCGTTACCGCGCAGTTCGCCTACTCCCCCCATTCTAGTACGTTGTTGTTGGAGATAGGCATCTAGAACCATTTCTGTCCGCTGTCCCCGCGTGAGAAAATTACTGTCAATATTGGCGATCGCTTTACGGAGTTGGATCGCTCCAGTGGTCTCAGTTTGAAAGTATGCCAACACATGTTGGAGAACATTAGTAGTGACTTGAGCATCGGCATCAAAGACACCGATAAGATCGCCTTTCATTAGTTTCAGCACTTGATTGAGGGCACCAGATTTACCGCCTGTATCTTCGCTAGTGCGGTGGATTACTTGCAGTTGGGGATATTGAAGGGCGAGAGTATCGAGAATTTCGGGCGTACGATCGGTACTATTGTCGTCGATCGCCCAGATTTCATATCGATCGGCTGGATAATCGAGATGGCAAAGATTGTCGATCAGATTGGCAATCACGACAGCTTCATTTTTCGCCGCCACCGCCACCGAGATAAATGGATAAGTCTGTGGGGGTACAAATACAGGCGGTGGGTTTACCTTGGCACTTACCAATCGGAGAGCTTGCAAGCAAAATACCCCCGTAATCCCCCAGGCCACCAAATAGCCCCAAGTAATTAGGTGCAACCCGACAACCCCCAGCCACAATCCCCCCAGCACAATAGCGGCTTTTAGTCGCCGATAACCCATGCCTATCTCCCAATCGATCGGTGCGAGGGCTGAATCTTCTGTGGTTAACTCAAGACTGCTCATGTTTGGCTAATAGGTTTTAGGGCTTGGGAGTTCAGGATTTTAGGGGGATTGAAAAGTAGCTAATTTCCCCTGATGCCTCAAGGAGGTGAGAATGACGAGATCTAATGCGTACCAAGGTGATTTGATTTCGCTTTGGTATATATCCCCATTATCCCCCATTATATTAACCCGTTCGCGTCTGACTACGAATAATTTCTCCAGAAAACTAGAGCTGAGAGCCTGCTGCGATCTCAAGATATTCCAGGGGTCAGATGTCAGCGAAAAGTGCGGTACATTGAGGCTTTGTCCGAGTAGAGCACCTTTTCAAGAGAGAGAGATCGGTGTAGCCAAATCCAAAGGCTGCTTGGAGAAGTTGGGGCTTTTTAGAGATAACTTCATCCTAAATCGACAATTTCCATAATTTACATTCGACATATTTTTTAACAAAAATTATGATTACACGATTTTGACTTAGAGCTAACTGCGACTGTTTTCAATAGTGTTGACGAGTTTATTGGTTTTGAGGTATGCTATACACGGAGTACTCACAAATAGCTTGTTATCATCCATAGGTAATTTATTGCCAAAAATAAATTTAATAGATTCAAACTGACTCTAGAACAGGATTCTAGAGCTAGAGTTAGAATTAGGATTGCTCGATCGAAATAATGTAACAAAACCATGTTTCACTCTCTCGCTCGATCTAATCTGAGTCTTTAATCGATTAGAAACAATTTTTAGGTCTTTTTTGTCCCGCTAAAATCAGGTACGCCTGACCCCTCACCAGTATATCTACTTGTTCAAATAAGAAATTAAGAGCTGAGAAACTTCTGTTTCAAATCGATCGTCCTTGATAAAATCTGGATATTCAATTACCGCTGCATGGCTCAGAGCATCAACAGTACGACAGAGAATAAATACCGTCATTTCTAAATTTTGGGGGGCGATCGAATCGCGCCATCGCTCTAGATACGATCGCAATATGTCAGCTATCCGTGCTTGCGCCTGCTCCATTTGAATCGACTTACCCAATCTAGGTATTTCCTCACTCAAAACTTGATGCAGTCGGGGATTAATAGCATGAGCGGCAATAACTGCATTTATCAATTCAGGCACAACTATTTCTAGCGGTGAATCAAAGAGATGATTTAGCTTTGTCTCTACCAACTCTGCCATTTCATTCGAGTGTTGTTCGATGAGTGCAGCCATCAGAGATTCCTTATTCGGAAAATACTGATACAGCGAACCGATACTAATTCCCGCTCGTTCGGCAATCCGATTTGTATTAGCCTTATCATAACCTTCCTCTGTCAAAATGTGAGTCGTCGCCTCTAAAATCGCTTCGACTGTGACCTTAGATCGATCCTGTTGTGGCTGTTTCCGTGGCTTTGTCGAAGGTTTTGGTGGCATCTAAAAAAAGCGAGTTGGCAACACGAGTATTTACTCATATTATAGGATTTAGTATTTAAAAACCGCCCAAATATGAACGATCTAAATCGTCTCAACGAACCAAAATTGATTCCGGCGATTTGGGATGATACTCGCACCGCTGGTTTCACCATGCCTTCCGATCCTCTCACCTGCTCCTTCCTGCGGATTCTAGCCGCCTCCAAGCCCAATGGAAGCTTCCTAGAGCTTGGCTCTGGTTCGGGCTTATCTACAGCCTGGATTCTGGATGGTATGGATCGAAATTCGCAGCTAACGACGATCGATAATGATGAAAGTCTCCTATCTATCCTCCGAAAACATTTAGGGCTAGATCCACGACTGACTGTTATTTGCGGTGATGGTGATGAATTTCTGCGATCGCTAAATGGGCAACAATTTGACTTCATTTTTGCTGATACTTGGTCGGGAAAATATCAAAGTTTGGATGAAGCTTTGGCACTACTCAAGCCATCTGGTATCTATGCGATCGATGATATGTTACCACAATCCAATTGGCCGGAAGGACATATAGATAAAGTCGATCGATTAATTTCCACCCTAGAACAACGCACCGATCTTCGGATCGTCAAAATGTCCTGGGCGAGTGGAATCATTATCGCAATTAAACTGCCCTAAGTACTTTTATAAGATAGACTCTCAGCTTAGAAAGGGTCTCTCCGGCTCCCTCCCCTTGGCAAGGGGAGGGCTGGGGTGGGGTCAACAACCTACGCAGCAACTCAAATAACTTGTAAGTAGATAGATGCAACTATTTATAGAATAGATTTTGCCTGAAACCTATCTGGTGGGCAGTGCCCACCCTACATGATATTTCACATTTTACGTCGATATACTTATGAAGTTCAAGACTATTTCATCATTAGTTAGTGCAAAAGTTGGTGTAGATACCATCGATGCTTTTTGTCATGTCGTACCGATCGATCTAACCTCAATCTTCACAGGGTATGGTCTTTTACCCGCCGTTATTAGTATCGAAGCTCAAACCGGAAATTGGGACGCGATAGGTCAAACTAAAACCGTAAATTTGTCAGACGGTAGTTCTGTGAAAGAACGGCTGACTCAGTATCAAAAACCAGATTATTTCTCTTATGTGGTTAGCGATTTTTCGGGTATTTTAGGTTTATTAATTACGTCGGCAGTCGGGGAATGGTGGTTTGAGAGTAGCGATCTTTCACCCAACTCGACACTTATTAGATGGAGTTATACCTTCATCCCAAAATCTTTAATTGCTATCCCCATACTTTGGATCGTTAATAAATTTCTATGGGCTGGATATATGCAATCGGTGATATCAAATATCCAAATTCAGCTCGATCGTACAGCAGGTAAATAATTTTAAGTTAACCATATCTATAGTATAAAATGTCCAATCCAAACAAATATCGGGTATTTGTCTGTACAAAACAACGCGATAAAGATGACCCCGAAGGCTCCTGCTTTCACTGTGGCGGAGTCGAAATATATCAAGCTTTTATAGATGAAGTTAAAAAGCACAAACTAGAAGATCGAGTCGAAGTTCGTAAATCTGGATGTTTAGATCGTTGTGAATTAGGAGCTGTAGCTCTAGTCTCTCAAGTCAAAAGTACCGAACCATCTTGGTTGCCAAGCGAGATTCAAAAACGAATTCTTTCAGACAAACATTATTACGATCGGCTGAATATTTCAGATATCCCTGGAATTGTTGATAGTCATTTTACAAACAGATAATTTTTAAACTAGGAATTATTTTATGCCTAATAAAATCTTAGTAATTGGTGCAACGAGAGGAACGGGTAAAGCAGTAGTCGAACGATCGATCGCCCAGGAAGATTTAGTGACAGTAATGGTAAGAGATATATCTAAAGCAAGATCCTAAATGATTTTCAATATTTTTAAACCGCAAAGGCGCAGAGAGCGCAGAGAGCAAGAGTTTGAGATCTAGATCTTAATTTAGGATTGCGATAGTGTGTTTAGACTGGTAGCAATCGATAGATTAATGCCCACAATCGGGCAAGTTTTGATACTAAATATCTCACTGCCCATATTGCCTAATCTGAAAAATATTCATCGAATTGTCGATCGAGATAAAACCGTTTAATTCATCAACATTTCCGTAATTAATTGAGCAGTGGCAGGTGCGAGTAAGATTCCATTGCGATAATGTCCTGTTGCTACTAATATCCGTCCATTTTCGCCGACTCGATCGATTATGGGTGCAGGGCGTTGATGAGGGCGCGGACGTAATCCTGACCAGATATCGAGCGTTTCTGCTGAAGCTAAATCAGGGCAAAGCTCGATCGCTGTTTGTTTTAATTGCTCTAGAGATTCTGACTGAGCAATTGCATGGCCATCTACCGGAAATTCTACCGTTGCTCCGACCCAATATTCATTATTATCGAGAGGGACGATATTGAGATCCGCATAACTAATTACTGGTTGGAAGTCGGCATTTCCCAATGATTGAGGTAGCCGAAAATGGATTGCTTGCCCCAAAACGGGATTAATCTCGATCGATCCAAACGGCGCAAGTAAATCTGTCGAACCCAATCCGGCAGTGACAATTACTCGATCGCTCGTTATCGACGTTCCATCGTCCACCAACAGCTCGCAGAAGCGGGGGTTATTTGCGGTGAGGGAGTGGACAGATCGATCGAAATAGAATTCTACCCCATTCATCTTCGCAGCGGCTACTAGGGCATTGGTGAGGGCAACTGGATCTACTTGCAGATCTTGGGGGGAATAGATAGCGGTGCTGACTAATTGAGAATTGAGTTGTGGCAGTCGATCGAGTATTTGCGTCGGTTCCCATATTTCCAATTGCCATTCCTGCTCTTGGCGAGTACTGGCTAATTGTTGCCATTTAGCTAGATCTGCATCTGGCGACAAAAGTTTGAAAATGCCCCGATTATTATGCGGAATCTGTAAACCTGTTAATTGTTCTAATTGGGGAATTAATTGATGATAGTGGCGAATGCTATACTCACGCATATTCCAAGCACGCCCTTTGACCTTCTGACTAATGACTCCCATCAATACACCCAAAGCCGCTCCCGTTGAACCTTGCGCTGGTTGATATGAATCATAAACGGCAATTTTAAATCGATTTAGACAGCTCAATTCGTAGGCAATAGTTGCGCCAATAATTCCACAACCGACGATCGATATCATAAAATAGATGAGCTTTACTTAGGAATGAAGATTTAATAATATCTAAATTTGCAGTTGTCACAACCTAAGTTAGGGGCAATTCATGAATTGCCCCTACTGAGTGAAAAAATTGCAAGTTATTTAGCTAGACTGTGGGAATCCCCACGTCCATACAGCTTCGCGTTGGTGTGGGATGAGAACAGGCGATTGACGAATCCATCCCCAATCGCTATTTGCCGCCTTTAGACAGCAAGCGGCGGAGGGGATGGATGAGGAATGAGCGCAAGTGTAACAATCATGGTAAAATACCCCTATCTGACATCGCAGAATAACAATCTAGGTTTCAGTCAAAAGACTTTTTCATGTGACCCTTCGACAAGCTCAGGGCACCGCAAGTGGGGCTGGACGTGTTCCTCACTATTGCTTGGGTCGGTTGCATGGACGGGGAACCCGTCCGCACCGACTCCGCAAAATGCTGTGGAGGGAAACAATTGGAGTACCTCGTTCGCGAAGCGTTCCCGAAGGGTAGGAAGCTCTTGATATCCTTTGCCGGACTCTTGAGATGCCCTGCTAGGCGGGTCAACCGCCCAGCACACCATACCGCTTTGCCGAAGGCACGCTTCGCGAACGGTTGGTGTTGGGAGTACGTCACTTCTCATTCCTTATTGATATAGCCGTCGCAGGGGCGATTGAGACAGGTTTAGCTGCTTCCGCTCTGGCGGAGGATACGCCAACAAACCATGCTTTGGATCGGCTTTCCTAAACTGACCCCCGATCCCCGATCCCTGGCCCCTGCTACATTATCCTTGTGGAATTAGATCCGCGAAGGTTGTGAAATCTTTGACAGCTTCACCATAATTGCGGATTGCTAGTGCGTAATCCTGACTACCTGCGGCTGCGTCGATACTATTGAGATGAACAAATATTTCTTTGCTGATACTTAGAGCTTGCTCTTTGGTGCCTGGTAGTAGCTCTCTGGATAAACCAGCCATGCGGGTGCGGATCTCACCGAGTGGGCCGTGGATAAAAGATTTGACATTATTCCAATCACGGGATTCAATTAGAGTGGCGAGTTCTGGTAGTCGATCGCGCAATGCCATCACGTTCTTATTCGTGGCTTGGATTTGCTCTAGCTGAGTTGCGCTATAGGTTGGAGCCTTTGCTTGAGAGCCATCGCCGCAACTAACGACGAAGACAGCAACAAAGGCAAGTAGTAGTGAGAGTAGCGGACGAAACAAAGACATATGATTTGTGGCGGAGATTAATTAATTGATTGTTGCTATACCTTCAGCATACTAGAATTTTCTCACCTCACGCGATCGGATTTTTGACCAATCCCAGGCAATAATTGAACTCCCTATCCCCCTATTCCCTACCCCCCTATTCCCCTATCCCCTACCCCCCTACCCCCCTATTCCCCTATCCCCTATCCCCTATCCCCTAATTCCCATGTTTAGAGTATTTGCAAAAAATTACGATCGGGAGTTCGATCGATGGACTGACGCTTTGAATGCGGGAAATTCGCTCAAATCTCAGTGCAAGAATCTACTTGAAGATGTGCGGATTTTTGAAGATGGCGAATTGATCTGGGTATACAGCCGATCGCACACTCATCCTCAGTATCCTGGCGCGGGAGTCTACAACCGATTGGCACGAAGATTTCTACTCGAAAATGCCGAAATGATTGAAGTTGAAATTCCCGATGAAGGTATAGAGCAACCGCCAGAGCGATCGTAACAGATGTAGATGCTTCCGCTCTGGCGGAGGCTACGCCAACAAACTATTAGTGCCGTCAGCTTTCCCAGACTGACCCCCGACCCCTGACCCCTGACCCCTGCTATAATAAGGGTTGAATCGAGATTCTATCCTTGAATACATTGTCTTTGTTCCAATTGTGGCTATACTTAGCTCCACCTGTGGCTGGTGCTGTTGTGGGTTATTTTACCAATGATGTGGCAATCAAAATGCTATTTCGTCCTTATACGGCGAAATTTGTTGGTAAATATCAGGTTCCCTTCACTCCAGGCTTGATTCCTAGTAATCAAGGCCGACTGGCGACGCGAATTTCGGATACGATTATGGGGTCGTTACTTACTCCTGGGGAACTTCAAAACATCGCTAAACGATTGCTGGAAGTCGAGCGAGTGCAAGCAGCGATTACGTGGCTATTGCAACTAGCTTTGGAGCAAATTCGAGTTGATAAAGAACAGAAGACAGTCAAGGTTCTGGCAAATATTCTCAAAGATTTATTAGGTGAGTCTTTCCCTCGCTGGTTGAGAGTTCTAGCGCGGAAACCAGATTTTTTGGATCCACTGCTAGATCGGATTTTTGAGCGAGTATTAGTCGAGTTTGAGCTGACGGATACCCAAGCCAGACAACTTGCTGATTGGTCGATCGATGCAATTTTACCACCAGAAGTGCTCCGATTGGCACTAGTTGATTTTTTGACCGATCGCAATATTCAAGTTATCGATCGAGGTTTACGGGAAAAGAGTAGCGGCACCTATTGGGTGGTTGCTAATGTCTTCGGGGTGCGTAATTCACTGAATCGGCTGCGGAGTTTCTGCTTGGACGATCGAGAACAAGCGAATCAAACTATTAGTGAATTCATTATCGCACTAAATATCCGCGATCGCGTGCGAGACATTTTGCGCGAATTTTCCCTTCAAAATCTTCCGGTAGCGACTGTCAAACAACTGCGTAAGACTATGGGTGAGAGCGTTCGCAGTTATATTCAAAGCAAGGGTGTAGAATTGATTCAAGGGATGACAGATTCACTCGATTGGGATAGCATCGCTAATGTGGTGATTAATCGCCTGCGTAACTCGACGATTTTAACTTCATCTTTGGACGTGGTAAGTGAGGAATTGGCGAAGATTATCGATCGATATCTAGAACGAGATCTCGAACAAATTGTTACCCAAGTCATTCCGATTTTGAGTATCGATAAAGTAATTATCAATCGGATCGAGTCCACTTCTCCAGCCGAATTGGAAGCCGGAATTCAAGGCATCGTCAAAAGTGAATTGGAGGGGATTGTCAATCTCGGCGGAGTACTAGGTTTTATCGTCGGTTTGATGCAGACAGCTATTCTTTGGTATCAGAAATAAGTCCTCATTCCTGCCCTAAGAAATCGTCAAACCTGCAAATAATCGATCGATTTGAGTGGGCAATTCATTGGTTAGATATTCATTAGTCTGTTGTTGAATTTGACCGATCGATCTAGCGATGGATTCATTGACTACTGACAATAATCGATCGCAAGAAATAGCGTACTTGAGTTGGGTTGATTTATTGCGATCGGCACTGCGGTCAAAAATGCCTGTAGGCCGAATGCAAACCTCACTATAGATCAATTCCTGCTTGGGATTAAATCGTACACCGCCACTGAGAAAATAGAACCGATTGACAGCCTTTAAATTCAATCGATCGACTTGAATGAAGCTATTGACATACTCGGTCGCGATTGTTTTTCTAGCTCTAGCGATTGGCTGAATCTCGATCGCCAAATTCTGTTGCAACGATCGAATTTGTCGATCGATAGTCTGAATTGTTAATTGTTGTGTGGTTGTCAATTGCTCCTTGATTTCGGATTCGATGTGAGCTAATGCCAACTCCATGAATACCTCAGCATCTTTTTTAAAATCAAATTGCAAAATCCCTGTGGAACTAAACTCCAATTTTGATTTAAACCAGTGGATGGGATGACGAGGTGGAAAACCGCGTTCATCTTCCATATTCTCAACATGAGCAGTCATAATCCGCTGCAAGAAAGGCATCCGATCTTGTTCCTGTGCCAATAGAAACTGTCGAAAAGACTTATTGAGTCGATCTTGGATCTCGCCAACATCAGCATTTAGTCCATCATTGATGTCAGCTTGCAACTTATCGATCGTCGCCAAACTTTCAGTCCGAAATGGCTCAAGATTAATATCCAAGAGATCTGGTTGTGACTGTTGACTAACATTCATAATTTTATTAATATCTACCCTTGGTATGGATCCTTTGTTGGCGTACCTTGTTCTCGCCCTCTATTTTAGCTTAACCTTTTGGCCAATTCGAGAAATAATCGATCGACCAAATCTAAATTTTTATTACCAGGCGAAACTTCCACCCCACTAGAAAGATCGATGCCATCTGGATGTACCTGGCTGAGTGCAGTAGAGATATTATCAGGGGTCAACCCCCCCGCTAGCAACCACGGTATCGATGGCTGGAAGCCCCGTAACTGCTCCCAATCCAAAGTTTGACCCGTACCACCCAAAACTTGGGGATGATAGGCATCTAAGAGCAAGCTATCCACTACCCCACCATAAGATTGAACCAGTTCCAAATCCTGAAGATTCCGCACTCGCCAAGCTTTGATAATTTCCCGCTCTGGTAATGCTTGACGCAACTCTTCACAAAATGCGACTGATTCGCTCCCGTGGAGTTGAATAGTATCTAAACCTGTCTCCGTCACGATTCGAGCAATCTCAGCCACGGAAATATCCGCAAATACCCCCACCGTATTTACCAATCCAGCCAAGTCCGCGATCAGTCGTCGCAACTGTTCTAGTGTCAGATAGCGGGGCGAACTAGGAACGCAGATAAAGCCCAAATCTGTAGCACCGCTCATCACAATCCTTCGAGCTTGTTCGATCTTCGTCAGTCCACAAATTTTAATCCGCATTGATTCTGGAGTGTCAAGAAATGTATCTGATTTCGACAATATTTGTTAAATCTTAGTTCAAATTGCCACTTGTGGGCACAGATTGGCTAATAATTGCTGGGTAAGCGAGTCGGTAGAACCGATGCCACACCAACGAAAATCGGGAGTCCATATTGTTTTACAATTTGATTGTTGCGGTCATTCCTCACACCGAACCTTGGAATTTCAACACTGCCTTGGTGATGATTGTTTGCAACTTATTTGCGGTAGTCATCGGTCGATTTGCGATCGCCAATCCTGGTGGTGGCCCAGATTTACCCGTGGGCAAACCCGACTTATTTCGGAATTTTAATCTACCAGAACTACTTGCTACATTCAGTTTTGGGCATATTCTTGGGGTTGGGTTGGTCTTGGGTCTTACCAATGCAGGTGCAATCTAAGGGCCTAATTCAGATACAATATTTTCGCAGAAGATAAATCGAGCCATTATTTTTAGGAGTAAATCATGTTAACTTCCACCTTATTATTAGCTGCGGCGGCCCCATTAAGCCAAGCTTGGTCGCCAACAATTGCGATCGTCATGGTTGTCGCCAACGTTTTAGGTGTTCTAGCTGCTGCTGGTGCCAAAAAAGCTGGCCCCGCTCTACCTGGTGGTTTTACCGTTGGCCAATTTATTGGTGGTACTTGTTTCGGGCATTTGCTTGGTGCAGGCGCAATTCTTGGACTAACCGCGATCGGTACGATCTAAGACATTGCGATCTCGATCGTCAATAAATATTGACGATCGACATTGGTTTCAATGCATAAATAGCAGGGTAATGTCCAGTGCTGCTAATCTAAATTAATAAAAAAGATTGGAATTCAATTCCAATCTTTACTTAGTAACCTGTCAAATAGTTTCAACAATCAATCGTGATGATTCGGTGCCTACATCCCCTAAATACCGCTGAAGATAGGGTGAAAACACCTCGTAAATGAGTGTCAATGGTTTGCCGTGGTGCCAGAATAGATAATGACGACCCCAAAATGGGCCAGTTTCGTCGAAAGCTAGTGCTAGAGCTGGTGACTCGCCATAATAGATCCCTTGGATATCGCGATATAGTTCGGTACGTAGTTTTGCCAAACTCGCCCAAATTGGCAAGGATTTATTCTCCAAATACTCATCTACATGTTTGGCTTCCCACCAAGATGTAGCATATGCTAATCTTTTTCCCGAAGCCGTTCGTAACCATACTTGACGGCGGACTCTGGGCCCTGGTACTACTTGCAAAGAATTGGGCGCACCGTCGGTATCCATGCCAATTGCAGACATATCGATCACATCTACCTCGGTTGGCTCTCCGGTGAGTAGTTGGAGGTGTCGGGTGGGAGAACCATCGCCGAGTAGCATCAATTGCCATGCTGGAGCAAGAATATGATGCGGTAAGCCAGCGGCAACTACTTTATCACCTCCTTCCCAGATGAGTGAAAGAGGATTCCATTCAGAAATAATCGGGGAATCGATCGGTAGCAAAATGTTAAATTAATTGAGAATTGAGAATTGAGAATTGGGTTGTATGGTGTGGGTATGTACACCCATGTTCTTTGTTAACAATTCTTTACATCTCAATCTAACATCTTAGAGGGTGTTTGAAAAGTTATTTTGGGGTAGCTCTTGCTCCCTCCCCTTGGCAAGGGGAGGGCTGGGGAGGGGTAAACAACCTACGCAGCAGCTCAAACGGACTTGTGTGCACGGGAATTCTCAGGGGGTGAAGGTAACAATTTGACTTGGAAAACAGCCTCTTAGATCCATTTTTACCCCCTGACCCCTCAAAGATTCGTCGAGATTGCTTGAACCGGACAAGTCGGGATACATTGCTCGCAAACGATGCAACGAGATCGGGTAAAATTGAGCTTGAAGGTGTCTGGATCGAGATTTAGGGCTTCTGTAGGGCAGACCCCTGTACATAGCCCACAGTCAACGCAAATCTGGTCATCTACGACGATTTCTTTATTAGCCATCGAGACTTGAATTCCTTGAGATCGCATCCAGTCGATCGAAGCATCGAGTTCATCGATATCTCCAGAAAGCTCAACTACCAATTTACCGATTTGATTGGGTGCAACTTGAGCGCGAATAATATTTGCAGCGACGTTAAAATCCTTTGCCAGTCGGTAAGCTACGGGCATTTGAATGGCGCGCTTGGGGAAGGTAAGAGTGACCCGTTTTTTCACAGTAAACTTGTTGCCCGAAATTCGATCGATCTCATTCTATCCTGTTGAGGGGACAAGGGTGAGGGGTGGTAGGGTGGTAGGGTGGTAGGGAGAGTTGGAATCACCTAAGTACTGCTCCCCCTCTCCCACCCCTGACCCCTGACCCCTGACCCCTCCCCCAATTAGCTATATTGAGATTACAAGCAATCAATTTTCAGCCGATGCAAGTTAATTTTTCTGTAGAAAGGATGCGAAATTTGGCGATCGCCTTGGTATCGATCGTGCTGGTAGTCGCACTCTCATTGAGTGTGCGGGCGCAGGATGGAGATAGTTTAACAGCCCAAGCAACCCGATCTCAACCGATCGATATTGCCTTGAGTAATGGTAAACCTACCCTCGTAGAATTTTATGCTGATTGGTGTGGTGTGTGTCAGTCAATGTCCAAAGATTTGGCAGCAGTTAAGACAGAATTTGGCGATCGAGTCAATTTTGCGATGCTGAATGTAGATAATACCAAATGGCTACCAGAAGTGACGAAATATCGAGTTGATGGGATCCCTCACTTTGTATTTTTCGATCGACAAGGAACAGAAATAGCTCAAGCTATCGGCGAACAACCTCGAACTGTTTTAGTCGCCAAGCTCACAGATCTCATCGAAGGCAAAATTGCCACCAGCTCCCAACCCTCTGCTCCAAAGGGCGAAACATCACAATTTAACCCCAAAGTCACGAATACGCCTAATGACGCTCCCCGCGCACATGGAGTCTAGTTATGAGTTGAAAAATTGAGGTTTTTGGTCGGTACATAACTAGCAAAATTATCGATTTTGGCGATTTAGTAGAAATAATCGATCGAATAATACCCACCGAACACCCCTTTCAAGTGTAAGATGGGGAGGCCATTTTCGTCACGATCGACTATCTCCCCTGTAGCTATGAACGGTGATTCCTCATCTACTTTACCCACCTCAAATACTCAGACAGAACCAGATCCACAAGCTCCCATATTAATGGATCTGCCCAAACTCCAAATTCAACTCAAAAATGAAGACGGAGTGGTGAAACTAATTCTGCCAACAGTAACAGAAACACCAGATTCATCCAGTTGGAACGATTTATGGGATCAACTCAAACAAAGACTCCAAGGTAGCCGCAGATTTTGGCAACCACTAGCGAGCGTACATCTGATCGCCCACGATCGACTGATCGATGCCAGACAACTACAAGCCATCAATGACGCACTCCTAGAAGTCCAGTTGCAACTCCAACTAGTGGCTACCAGTCGTCGCCAAACAGCCGTAGCTGCCGCCACTGCGGGTTATTCTGTCACCCAACAAACCAAAGTTGCTCCGGTTACCATACCAGTAGCACCTTTACTCGTCGAACCACTCTACTTGCATATGACAGTGCGATCGGGCATGGACATCCGCCATCAAGGTACAATCGTGGTCGTGGGTGACGTGAATCCTGGGGGTGAGATTTTCGCGGCGGGAGACATTATCATTTGGGGGAGATTGCGAGGAATGGCTCATGCGGGTTATCCAAATAACCCTCAATGTCTGATTATGGCACTACAAATGGAGCCAACTCAACTGAGGATCGCCGATCGAGTTGCCAGAGCACCAGAAACCCCACCCCCACAGTTCGAGCCAGAGATCGCCTACGTCACACCCCAAGGTATTCGGATTGCTCGATCGGCAGATCTGAAAATTACCCCCTATCTTCGTGAATTGGTACTGCCAGGATCTCAGCTATCTGACTGAATTCTTGCTGGCTCAGATATGCAATTATGACCAATAAGCGAATAGTCAGAAGTCACCAATTTCCTGCCGATCGGGAAATGCCATTAATTACATTTTCTAACCTGAATTTTTAAACTGCTATGAGTCGCACTATTGTAATTACTTCTGGTAAGGGCGGAGTGGGTAAAACCACTGTGACAGCCAATTTGGGCATGACACTTGCCAAGATGGGCTACCGAGTCGCACTAGTAGATGGTGACTTTGGACTTCGCAACCTCGACTTACTACTGGGTTTGGAAAATCGAGTCGTTTATACTGCCGTGGAAGTTCTCGCTGGCGAATGTCGGCTCGATCAAGCCTTGGTGAGAGATAAACGTCAACCAGGGCTAGTATTACTCCCCGCCACCCAAAATCGCAAGGCGGAGATGATCACCCCCAATCATATGAAATGGATGATTGGCGAATTAGCTCATCAATTTGACTTTGTGCTAATTGATAGCCCAGCGGGGATTGAAATGGGGTTCAAAAATGCGATCGCTGCGGCTAAAGAAGCCCTCGTAGTCACGACTCCAGAGATTTCCGCCGTCCGCGATGCCGATCGGGTAGTTGGCTTGCTAGAAGCCAGTGGCATCCCCGCACAGCTCATTGTCAATCGCCTCCGCCCCGTGATGGTGGAAGCTAGTGAGATGATGTCTGTGGAGGATGTGAGTGAAATTCTCTCGCTGCCCTTAATTGGTGTCGTGCCTGAAGATGAACGAGTGATTACCTCAAGTAATCGAGGCGAGCCGCTGGTACTAGAAAACAATTCTACATCCCCCGCAGCTCGAACGTTTGAGAATATCGCTCGTCGTCTCTGTGGTGAAAGTGTTGTCTATCTGGATCTGACGATCAAGAAGGACAATTTCTTTACCCGCTTTCGTAAACTGTTTGCTAGATGATCTAACCTAATTTAAGCCGATCGATGTATCGATAAAATTTACCACTATGATTCATGAATTTCTAGAAGCATTATTTCCGCACATTGCTGGTGATTCCAGTCGGCTACAGGTCAAGAAACGCCTACAATTAGTTATCGCTCACGATCGCACTGAGCTGACACCTCAAATGGTCGAAATGATGCGAAAAGAGATTATGGATGTGGTATCGCGATACGTGGAAATCGATGTTGATGGACTAGATTTTTCTCTAGAAAGCAACAAACGGATGACTGCACTAATTGCCAATTTGCCCATTCGTCGCGTCAAAGATGAGAATGAATTGCCGTCGAACGACGAAAGTCGTCGCGCAAGCTTCGGTTCGACAAACAAAGACTAAGCTCCCTTTCCGCTAAAAGATTAAGTATTTCTTGCTGCGTTTAGAGTGTGTATTCAACACAGAGGTGCACAGAGGAAGATTCTATCGTCTTTCGTTAGGATGGGAGGATTCTGAGTTGCGTATGTAAAATTGCTAGGTTTTCTGTCGTCGTCGCCCAATCGAGGGGGAATTTCTCACGGGTATATTCGAGTAATGCTAGCTCGTAACCCCGAATAGCTGCTTGGAGATTCTCTCCTCGATCGCCTTCAATTCGATGCTGATAAACAATCGCCCGATTCATTTGAGTTGTCGCCCAATCGAGGGGGAATTTCTCACGGGTACGTTCTAATAAAGCGCGATCGTAACCCCGAAACGCTGCTTCGAGATTCTCTCCTCTATTACCCTCAATTCGATCGCAATAAATATTCGCTCGATTCATTTGAATCTTTGCCCATTCGAGGGGCAATTTCTGACGGGTAAATTCGAGTAATGCTCGATCGTAACCCCGAATCGCTTCTTCGAGATTCTCCCGTTTATCACCCTCAATTCGATTCCGATATACAATTGCCCGATTCATTTGCGTCATTGCCCATTCGAGGGGCAACTTCTCGCGGGTATATTCTAACAATGCTCGATCGTAACCCCGAATCGCTGCTTCGAGATTCTCTCCTTTATCACCCTCAATTCGATCGCAGTAAACATTCGCCCGATTCATTTGCGTCATCGCCCATTCGAGGGGCAATTTCGCACGGGTATATTCTAACAACGCTCGATCGTAACAGGCGATCGAGAATTCTAGATTCAACCGTCGATCGCCTCTGGGGAAATCCTGGAATCTATTTCCTAAAGTCTCAACCATCGAGCCAACCAAAGATTTCCATTCTAGATTATCTTGGATCTCCAATAACAGCTCAATTTGGTGGGGAAAGATCGTTAGCAAATTTTCGTTGAGTCGATCTAAATTGTTGTCGAAAAACTGATGGAGCTGCTCATCTCCGTTGCTATTTTCAACAGCTTCTAATAACTCGATGACAAAATCTTCATCTGCGCTCACATCCTGCGTCTTGGCGATATCCAAACCCAATTTCTGCGCCAACTCCCCAGCAAAATCTACCAACCATTCAATGGTTGAATTTTCCTCCGGATCTTGTCGGTCTACGAGCATCTCAGCGGTGGCTAATAACGCCATCACCAGCTCTTCGTCCACCAATTCAGACGATTTGACCAGAATGGGATCTTCTTCCCCTGGAGGGCATTGGAGCAGGGCTTTGATTAGCTCCATGTATGCGATTTGACGTTGTTCGTTGATGTCAGACATTGGGTGAATCGATGATATTAGTTGTAATATGCTCTAATTTAGTTCTGTCGATGTTTAACTGTTGCAATGTATCGACAAAATCGCGGATGCCTTGAAATTGACGGTAGACAGACGCAAACCGCACATAGGCTACCTCACTCAATGGCTGCAATTGAGCTAGCACCAATTCGCCAATTTCGGCTGTTGTGACCTCTCGCAGGGTTCTGGATTGAAGTTGGGACTCGATTTCTTCGACAATTGCTTCTAGAGTAGTTTCCGCTAGTCCAGTTTTTTGGCAGGCGTGGATGATCCCTCGGAGTAGTTTGGATCGATCGAAATATTCTCGCCGTGAATCTTGTTTGATCACAGTCACGGGAAATAATTCGACCCGTTCATAAGTAGTAAAGCGATGTTTGCACTGGAGACACTCTCTTCGTCTGCGGATACTTTGTCCCGCGCCTGTAGTCCGTGTCAGCGTTGCCTTGGCAGGGCGAGATTCCAAGACGCGGCTGTCTGTATATTGGCAGTAGGGGCATTGCATCGGCTAGGTTTTATGGCAGGGGTCAGGGGTCAGTTTGGGAAAGCTGATGCAAAGCATGGTTTGTTGGCGTAGCCTCCGCCAGAGCGGAAGCATCTACATCTGTCGTAACCGCCTTGGCTGTTGTTTTAGAGTTCGAGCTTCAAACTAGTTTAGAACAATCTTCCCCAAAAACAAAATTTGAGCCATGTAGAATTGTCTACATGACTCAAATTTAAGTGTTATTGTCGATCGGATCTGACAATTGAGTTATTGCTTATTTGCGAGGAATTTTGGGTGGTTCGCGAAAAGCGATCGCAAAGAATACCACACCCAAAGCCAAAACTGTCACCAAAATATAAATAGTTGCTTCCATTGTTCCAAGTCCTATGGTGCGATCTTTATCTTAACAAAGTTGAGGGATCGGGATCGGGAAAAAGGCAGAATCTAGAAGTCGATCGATCGAGATCGGGAAAGAAGCAGAATCCAGACAAATAATTAAACTAATCCGAACCCTATCCCCGTCTTGAAAAGGTGCTCTAATTGTCACGAATCTGGTCACCCGCGCAGTTCGGAGACCCTCAATGTACCGCACTATTCCCTATTCCCTATTCCCTATTCCCTATCCCCTATCCCCTAAACTTAGGCTTCTTTCTTCCGAGTAGTAGGATCTCCCAATTTCTCGAATAGACCCCATTCTACTTGTTCTTCGAGATCGGCTTCTACACCAGCAAATACATCGCGGTAGATTGTCCGCGCACCATGCCAGAGATGACCAAAGAAGAAGAATAAAGCGAATACAGCGTGACCGAAAGTAAACCAACCGCGTGGACTAGTACGGAATACACCGTCAGAGCCGAGTTTTTCGCGATCGAATTCAAAGATTTCGCCACCTTGAGCTTTGCGGGCAAACTGCTTGACTTTGTTAGCATCGGTAAATGTTTGACCATTTAAAGCACCACCGTAGAAAGAAGCTGTAACGCCAGCTTGCTCGAAGCTATATCTGGATTCTGCACGACGGAACGGAATGTCAGCACGAACGACACCTTCAGCGTCGGTCATGATCACAGGGAAACTTTCAAAGAAGTTTGGCAAGCGACGAACGGTAAGAGCGCGACCTTCACCATCTTTGAAGATGGGGTGTCCTTGCCAACCTTGAGCGATACCATCGCCTTTATTCATCGCACCAGTACGGAATAGACCACCTTTGGCGGGACTATTACCAACATAATCATAGAACGCCAACCTGTCAGGGATTGCCTGCCAAGCTTCAGCTTCAGTCTTGCCATCTTCGAGGCTAGTTTGAACGCGACGTTGAATTTCCTGTTGGAAATAACCATTATCCCACTGATAACGAGTCGGGCCGAATAGTTCGATCGGCGTAGTAGCATTACCATACCACATGGTACCTGCAACGATGAAGGCAGCAAAGAAAACTGCTGCAATACTGGAAGATAATACCGTCTCGATATTCCCCATCCGTAGAGCCTTGTAGAGGCGTTCTGGCGGACGTACAGTCAGATGGAACAATCCGGCAATAATGCCCACAGTACCTGCGGCAATGTGGTGAGCGACTACGCCACCAGGATTGAAGGGATTGAACCCAGAAGGCCCCCATTCTGGCGCAACTGGAGCTACATGTCCTGTGATACCAAATGGGTCAGTAACCCACATGCCTGGGCCGAATAGACCAGTCAGGTGGAATGCTCCAAAGCCGAAGCAGAGGAGTCCAGATAGGAATAAGTGAATACCGAACATTTTGGGCAAATCTAGAGCAGGTTCGCCAGTACGAGGATCTCTGAACAGTTCTAAGTCCCAGTAAACCCAATGCCAGATGGAAGCCAACATCAACAAACCAGAGAGAATGATGTGAGCTGTCGCCACACCTTCAAATGACCAGAAACCTGCATCAGCAGCAGATTCACCTGGAACGATGCTCCAACCACCCCAAGATTTGGTAACACCGAGGCGTGCCATGAAGGGAAGGACAAACATCCCTTGTCTCCACATGGGATTGAAAACTGCGTCGCTAGGATCGAAGTTGGATAGCTCGAATAGAGCCATGGAACCAGACCAACCAGCAACTAAAGCTGTGTGCATCAAATGCACGGATATCAGCCGACCTGGGTCATTCAGGACGACGGTGTGTACGCGATACCAGGGTAGTCCCATTGACTACAATTCTCCTTAAAAATAGGTGTTTACTACGAAAGTCTTCTATTATTTAGATAATCTCAAGCATTATGTTAATCTGGTTCTCCCCTTGGAGGCAAGGCGATTGACAGATTTTATTTGCGACCGATCGATCGCCTTAAACTCTCTTAACACAACGCTCATAGCGACATTAGCAGGTTTGACACCGTTAATTTAGGTGAGATTCACGCTCAGAATGTTTACAATTGTTAATAATATTTGCCGATCGTCCCATCTTCTCCCCCTAAAATTGTGGATTCAGTCGAACAAAAATATCGTCGGATTGGGAGCGATCTCAAGCGAGGTGGCTTTGCGCTGGGACTAGTATTTATTACTGGTACGTTGTGGTACAGTCTCGTGGAAAAATGGGATTGGCTGGACGCGGTATATATGACCGTGATTACTCTGACTACGGTGGGCTACGGTGAGACTCAATCGTTGGACGATCGAGGTAAGATTTTTACGATCGCTCTGATTCTGGCTGGGGTGATTACGATCGGTTATATTGTCAATCGGTTTACGGAAGCCCTAATTGAGGGTTATTTTGTAGAGGGTAAACGAATTAGGCAGCAGCAAAGGCTTGTGGAATCTTTACAGGATCACTTTATCATTTGCGGGTTTGGTCGGATTGGGCGACAAATTGCGACGGAGTTTGCGGTGGAGGGTACGGCGTTTGTGGTGATTGATGGGAGTCGCGAACAAATAGAAATTGCTCAAGGCTTGGGTTATCACACGATTCAAGCTGATGCAACTTTGGATGAAACTCTGCTTGAGGGGGGTGTGCATAAGGCTCGTTGTTTGGTGGCGGCTTTGCCTTCTGATGCGGAGAATCTCTACATTATTTTATCTGCAAAAAGTCATTCGTGACAAGTTAAGAAGCGATCGCAGTTGTCAAGCGGGTTTGAGAAGATGACTCAAAGAAAAATGGCTCGTCACTACGCATATGTTCAGGAAAGGGGGCAATAATTAACTTGACATTAGGTTTACGGATTGTTTTGA
>JANMEL010000106.1:0-7224 GCA_031376885.1 Chamaesiphon sp. OTE_70b_metabat_96
TTATCCAAATCTAGCAGTTTCCGCTTTAGAGACGACACGAATTGCGGCTTTTCTAGCTTCTTCCCTCACCCCTCACCCCTCACCCCTCACCCCCAAACACTAGAATTTTCGAGTGAATTCTATGAAGTGCGGAATGTGGGATATACCATCCTTGGTAATATCCGTGGATGCGTGGATTTGTTCGGTTGAATTGGCTTAACATGAGAGCTAAGTTAGAAGCTAAATTTGAAAGATGCGCGTTCGAGTAATTGGCGGTGGATTGGCGGGAACTGAAGCGGCTTGGCAAATTGCCCAGGCAGGGGTACCTGTGACATTATACGAGATGCGTCCCCACACATTGAGTCCCGCTCATCATAGTGAAGAGTTGGCGGAATTGGTGTGTAGTAATTCTTTTGGTGCTCAGTCTACCGATCGAGCCGCCGGATTATTGCATGAAGAGTTGCGTCGATTGGGGTCGATAATTATTAGCAAAGCCGACCATCATGCGGTGCCTGCTGGTGGGGCATTGGCGGTCGATCGAGGTCAATTTGGGCGAGATTTGACTGAGACTTTGGCAAATCATCCCCTGATCGAGTTGCGTCGCGAACCTGTATCGGAGATTCCTCTAGATGATATCGTAGTTTTGGCGACTGGGCCGTTGACTAGTCCGGCTCTGGCTGAAGATATCCAAAGATTTGCAGGGATGAATTATCTCAACTTTTTTGATGCCGCGAGTCCGATTATTGTTGGGGATAGTATCGATCGAGAGATTGCTTTTTTTGCCTCTCGCTATGATAAAGGCGAAGCATCCTATCTCAATTGTCCGATGAATAAGGCGCAATACATCAACTTTCAGCAAGAATTGTGTAATGCCGAGCAAGCCGAATTGAAGGATTTCGATCGAGCTACTGCGAAATTCTTTGAAGCTTGTCTACCGATCGAGGAATTGGCCCAACGGGGTGAGGAAACCATGCGCTACGGCCCCCTAAAACCCGTCGGCTTGTTCGATAGTCGTCGCGGCGATTTCCGCGCCCCTGAGAACCAAATTCACCGCCCCTACGCAGTTATCCAACTCCGTCAGGAAGATAAGGCTGGGCAACTGTGGAATATGGTGGGTTTTCAAACCAATCTCCGCTGGGGCGAACAAAAGCGGGTATTCTCGATGATTCCTGGCTTGGAAAATGCCGAATTTGTCAGATTGGGCGTGATGCACCGCAATACTTTTATCAATTCACCCAAATTGCTCTCAGCCTCCCTTCAATTCCACACCCGCCGAGATTTACTCGCAGCAGGGCAAATCACTGGTACAGAGGGCTATACGGCGGCGGCGGCGGGTGGTTGGCTGGCGGGAACCAATGCGGCACGGTTGGCGTTGGGATTGGCACCGATTGTGATGCCTAATGTGACGATGATGGGTGCTCTATTCGATTTTATCAGTACTGCCGAACCAAAGCATTTTCAACCGATGCCGCCAAATTTTGGGATTTTGCCAGAATTACCGACTAAAATTAAGAGTAAGCCAGAACGTTATGGAGCTTATCGCGATCGAGCATTAAGTGCGATCGACGATCTAGCTATTCAAATCGCTGGTAAAATTCCGGCAACCGTGTTATAATACGGCAGTCTGAAGATGGGCACGTGGTTCAGTGGATAGAGCATCAGGTTCCGGTCCTGAGGAGCGGGGGTTCGAGTCCCTCCGTGCTCATATATAAAACCAAATTAGAAGTCTAAGCACGCTTAGAACTATGCCATATCCCCGACTTCTTGGAGAAGTCGGGGATATGTATTTATATGCTCAAAAGTAGGGATCGATTTAAACCGCAGCGAATCGCGAGCGATCGTGAACCAAACCACCTTCAGAAGTCCCCCAGAATTGCGGATGCATTTACCGCACGGGTTCCCCTGCCTTTAAAAATGCACCAAGCAGGGGATTTAGGCGGCGATACCCAATAAAGCGTCTAATTTACCATGAGCGTCTAAATCGTGGATATCGTCACAACCGCCGATATGTGCGTCGTCGATAAAGATTTGGGGGAGAGAGCGTTTGCCACCAGCGCGGGTGGCCATTTCAGATCTAGCTGATTCATCACCATCGATCGAGTATTCTGTAAATTCTACACCTTTACGCTTGAGCAGAGCTTTGGCGCGGATGCAAAATGGGCAAGTACGCCAAGTATAGATTTCAATGTTGGGCTGCATATATCGATCGATTCGGGAGTCTATCCTACTTGAGTATTTTATCCCACAGACACAGTTAAAGCCAACCTACGGTAAAAAGATTTGCACCTGAACCCTGACCCCTGCTACAAAAAATAGACCTCCAGAAAATGGGGATCTATGGTGCAGTAGTTATTGGGTAACTAATGAGATTAATATTACTCGTAAGTTCGCGATCGACAATCAGCCAAAAGTACGATCGCTGGCTGATTTACTCTACTGCACAGATAAAATAATTAAGCAACTGTCAATTAGCTAATTTTTTTAAGTCGATTCGCTGAAAATTAGGCTCTAACTGGGGAAAAACTATCTAGATCGCGATCGCTTTAACCGATTAATATTGCGCCAGCATCGCATGGAGGGGTATATTGAAAGTAACTACCATTGAGGTCAAGGGGACTGCAAGCACTATTAACTTGTGCAACCAAATCGAGGCATCCACAAGGATCTTTGTGAAAGACAGAGGAGATCCCATTTGCATAAGAAATGGAATAATCTTGAATAGATCCAGCGAGTTGGATTTTGTCATTAAAACGATTAAAGTTTTTGACTTCTGCATAGTCATTACTACCTTGACCGAGATAAAAACTACCCTCTGCATCACCCAAAACAAAAGTATCACGAGCACGACCACCAATTAGGATATCATATTCGCCAACACCACGAGCAACTTCGGTAGTTCCAACTAAAGTATCGCTACCATAATTGTTGCCGCGTAAAGTATCATTAGCAGCAGTTCCGGTGATAAGTTGATTGTCAAATGGTTGACCACCTTTGGGGTTGCCACCACCCAAGAAACCGCTATTGTCGCCACCGTTAGAATTACCACCTTTGGGTTTGCCACCACCTAAGAAACCGCTATTATCACCACCGTTAGAGTCACCACCTTCGGGCTTACCGCTGCCAAAAAAACGACGATCGTCGCCACTGCGAGAGTTGCTATTAGTTGATGACTTCTTGAATGAATAACCGCTGGAACTACTATCTCCATTACTATCTGCTTTGTAAGATATAGCTGTCTGAAAATAGCCTGTTGATTTAGTCATTTTAATATTATCCCTTCGATTTACGTAACGCTTATCTAGTTACACTTTAGCTAGATCGGCGGGATGTTTTTTGTGCGATCGATCTCTCCCCTCTAGTGAGACAAAACACCGCAGATCTTCAAGCTGCCATTGCACATAGATCGATCTTCTCGATCGAGAGCAAAGATCGGCATAATGGCTGGATAACTTACGTTAAAGCTATGAAGCGATCGTCTAAGTCAAAAGGCTGATGATTGACACTATTCAATAGACTTCCTGCGAAAGTCAGGGAATAGGGGATAGCGAAAAGTGCGGTCTTGGGGTTTCCCCAAGTAGAGCACCTTTTCAAGACAGGGAATAGGGAATAGGGGGAATTTAGGGGTGAAAACGGTATTGAAAATGATTGTGCTTTTACTTTCGCAGGAGATCTAATACTATTTTTTGACTAGGCTCGCCCTCCCTATCCCCTATCCCCTACCCCCTATCCCCTAGAGCGCGATACCCACACTCGCGCCCGCACAGCTAAATTTGCTATAGTCAGCACAGAGCGAGAATACTTAACTTAGGAGAGCATCCCCCATGGCGTTTGTACAAGAAGCTTTGCCCTATGATGTCAGTGCCTTAGAGCCACACATGTCTGCAAAGACGTTTGAATTTCACTACGGTAAGCATCACGCAGGTTATGTCACTAACCTCAACAACCTCACCAAAGATACGCCGATGGCGGATATGTCTCTGGAAGATGTTGTCAAAAACACTTTTGGCGATGCTAGCAAAGCTGGTGTTTTCAATAACGCCGCTCAGGTTTGGAATCATGCTTTCTTCTGGAAGTCGATGAAAGCTAATGGCGGTGGCACACCTACTGGCGCACTAGCTGCTAAAATCGATGCATCTTTCGGTAGCTTTGACAAGTTCAAAGATGAGTTCAAAGCTGCTGGTGCGACTCAATTTGGTAGTGGTTGGGCGTGGTTGGTAGAAGATAAGGGTACTCTCAAAGTCACCAAAACTGCTAATGCAGAAAATCCTTTAGTACATGGGCAAACTCCCTTGATTACTATGGATGTTTGGGAACATGCTTATTATCTAGATTTCCAAAATCGTCGCCCTGACTTTATCAGCACTTATTTGGAGAGCTTGGTAAATTGGGATTTCGCGGCTGCTAACTTGGGTTAGGAGCGGTTACTGGGCGTTAAAATGTTCAGATTGAGCAATATAGGCAAGTAAATCTAGTAGGGGCAATCGATCGATTGCCCCTACTAGATTTATGTTGTTAGGTCATTTTTTGGTAGCAACGAGCGGTAATGAAATAGGGATGGAATATTTCGAGGAAGTTGGATTGTAGAGTTCTAAAGAATCGATCGATAATTGCCGGATCGTCTAAATGAAAGGGAAATTCTTGGTTTGCGCCTTTGGAGAAGTACCAGTTCGTGACTAGTTTACCTGAATCGGTGAGCATCTGATGAAAGTCTAATAACTGCTGACTCGGATCTGGTAGATGTTCTAAGACATCAAAGCAGTTAATTGTATCAAATCGATCGGCTGGGGCTAATTCTGTCTGACAGATGATTTTTGATTCTAGCCCCAATTGCTGAATCCGGTGCTTGACAAAATTATAATTAATCGGGTTGATATCACAATAGACGACCTGAGTAACTTGGGGACATAGAGCTGCGGCGATCGCATGAGTGCCAATCCCACCACCAAAATCCAATACTCGACCCTGGACTCGATCGGACATCAATCTAATTGTATCACCGATATAGTCCTTACTGGTCAAATGCCAAGTTGCCAATTCAAACAAATAAGCCTCACCGACTCGATCCTGATAGAATTTAGTCGCATCTTCCCAATTAAAATCACGCCTACCTAATTCAGCCAAATCCTGCAAAGCTGTCTCAAACTTAGCTGTCAACTTTTCCTCATCGATATCTAGAAACTGTTGAAGATGCTGCTTGAGATTGTATGCGTCTTGCCAATAATCGGTGAGAGAAGGCATGGGGAGGGATTTACATAAGTGCCTGAATCACTATAACATCCAGATTGCGACGAGGAAGAGGTGGCGGGGTAAATAAATTCCCATTTCTTAACCAAACTAAAACCCGATCGCGTCTATAATTGTGTCGTTTAGCGATCGAGTGGATCTTTTGAAACAGCGTTCTACCTACTGGCAACTTGCCCCATACATCAATCCGCACTGGGGTACGATTAGTTTTGGGTTGGTGTGTGTCGTCGTATTTAGCTTATTTTCCCCACTGATGGCATGGTTGGCGGGATTCATCTCCAAAGCACTGGGAGATGGTGATGTACCTTACCTGATTAATTTGGGCTTGATTGCTGGTGCTGTCTTTATCGGGCGCGGCATCTTCCAATACGGGCAAGATGTATTGATGGCGAAAGTGGCATTTGCCGTGATCCTAGATTTGCGGAAGCAAATTTACGCCCATTTGTTGCGTGTCGGCTCGGCATTTACAGACAAAGTACAGACGGGTGATTTGGCTTACCGATTGACGGAAGATACCGATCGAGTCGCTGAGGTAGTCTACAAGATTTTTCACCAGTTTATCCCCAATATCTTACAATTATTCCTGGTTTTGGGATATATGGTCTGGGTGAATTGGCAATTGACAGTCTCTGTTTTGGTTGTCGCTCCATTGATTGCTGTTTTGGTGGGCTGGTTTGGCGAGCAGGTGCGGAAATTTTCTTCCCGCTCTCAAAGTCGAATGTCCGATCTCTCCTCTCTCGTCACCGAATATACCACTGGAATGCGCTTGATTCAAGCCTTCGCCGCCGAAGACTACGCCAATCTCAAATTTGGGCAAGAAGCCGAACTAAATCGTCAGGCTAAGTATGGCACCGAACGCTTGAAAGCGATTCAGTTTCCCATTCTCAGCTTCCTCCAAGCAGTTGGTGGGCTGATTTTATTCACCCTCGCAGCATGGCAAATTTCCCAGGGAAATCTCACAGCGGCTAAATTTGTCAGCTATGTAACAGCAGTCGCACTATTAATCGATCCCATCGCTCAGACAACTGGCAACTTTAATGAAATCAAAGAAGCCGAGGCTTCCGTCGATCGCGTATTTGAGCTATTCTCAATTCGTCCTAGTGTAATCGAACTTCCCGATGCGATCGAATTACCACCGATTTCTGGTCGCGTTGATTATCAACAAGTCAGCTTCGGCTACAATCTCGACAGACCGATTCTCAAGGAATTTGACCTAAATGTTCAGCCAGGGGAAACAATCGCCCTTGTAGGGGCTTCTGGCGCGGGTAAGAGTACGATTCTGAGTCTGCTGACACGGTTTAATGATGTGTCGAGTGGGGGGATTTCGATCGATGGAATCGATATCCGCGATGTCACGCTCAAAAGTCTCCGTCGTCAAATTGGTACTGTGTTTCAGGATACGGTATTATTTTCTGGACATATTGCTCAGAATATTGCTTTTGGACAGACTGATTTTGACATTCAAGCAGTAGAAGCAGCGGCAAAAATTGCTAATGCTCACGAATTTATCTCTCAGCTTTCCCAAGGCTATTATACTTATGTGGGCGAGAAAGGGACGACATTATCAGGCGGACAAAAACAAAGAATTGCGATCGCTAGAGCCGTACTATACAATCCCCAAATTCTGATTCTCGATGAAGCAACATCGGCTCTAGATTCCGAGTCTGAAGCTTTGGTACAAGAAGCCCTGGAACGAATTATGGTCGATCGAACAGTGTTTCTAATCGCTCATCGTCTGGCTACAGTTAGGAAGGCTGACCGGATTTTGGTAATTGAAAATGGTCAAATTATTGAGTCAGGTACTCATCCTGAATTACTCGATCGACCTGGACGTTATGCCAAATTCTATGCTCAACAATTCGCCTAAATTATATCTTAAAATGCGGATTCCGCACGATATGAGGGCGGGCACAAGACCCCAGATTGGGCGGGCACAAGACCGCGCCCCTACAGGTTGATTACGTAGGGGCGCGGTCTTGTGCCCGCCCCGATCTACGCTAA
>JANMEL010000117.1:0-18747 GCA_031376885.1 Chamaesiphon sp. OTE_70b_metabat_96
CAGGGATGGTAGGGGTTTGTTCTTTCCCTGACCCCTCATCCCTGACCCCTCATCCCTCACTGACCCCTGACCCCTCATCCCTCACCCCTCCCTAAATAATATAATTCGTCACTTCCCCTTGGGAGGCTTGCCAGCTTCGAGCATCGTAGTAGAGATCCGCTAGAGAGATACTCGCCAACGCTGAGGCGAGCTTTTCATTGAGCCTGCGCCATACCATTAATGTTACCCAGTCGGCGGCGAGAGTGGGATCTGCGGTTTGGGGTGGTTGATGTTCGATCGATTCACCAACAGCTAATAAGATATCCCGCAGCGAAATTTGGCTGGGTTTTTTGGCGAGTTTATAACCGCCATGTGTACCGCGAATCGATCGAACTAAACCAGCACGACGGAGTTCGATCGATAATTTTTCGAGATAAGCAGGCGGTAAATGTTGACGAGCGGCGATCGCATTTACCGATGCTGGGCCATATCCTGGTTGTAAACTGAGATCCAACATCGCTTTAACACTATAATGACCGCGAGTAGTTAATTTCATAGCTATACTTTGCCGATCGAACTCAGCAGTGAGGAAAAGGGTGCTGTTTAGGAAAGCGATGCCGCTCAAGATATCTTAGATCTTACCAGCTATGGTAGGTGTCAATAATTAATTCTCTTATATATATACTCGATCGTCACCCTTACTACCCAGCACCGATCGTTCGCTTACTGCTACCCATGACCGATAATATTTACATTTCTATTAAGTTTCGATCTAGTCTAAAAAAGATGCTATGTTGGGTAGAGATACTTAACAAACTCGCTCCAATCAGTGTACTATAGGGACGAGTGCTAATCGAAACCTCTGATAACTATCCCAGGTCGAATTTAGCAAAACCGCAACGCCGGATAGCGTTAGATCCTCTAGTTTTTAATCCAAGTTGATGAGTAATAACAAAACTATTGAGCCTCTAGTAGGCGAAGAACTGCTTCAAAAAGTCAAAGACCTCGGCAGTGCCAGTAAAGAAGATAAGGCGCGGGAATGCGGCTACTACACCGAAACCAAGAAAGGTGTCGAGCGCGTCAACATGATGAAATTCATGAACGCCCTAATTGATGCAGAAGGCATCGAATTGGACAGCAAGGTCGGCGGTAGCGGTCGTGGTGGCCGTAGTGCTAGCTACAAAATCACCGTTCAATCTAACAAGAATCTATTGATTGGTGCTGCTTACACCAAGCAAATGGGACTCAAAGAAGGCGATGTATTTGAAATCTCCCTCGGCCGCAAGCACATTCACCTCAAGCAACTTGACAGAGATGATGAACAAGAGTAGAGAAGTCCGCACCGATCGATGAGATATTGTCTCTAAAGACGCTCGATCGTCGTCGGTACCAACTCCTCGAAATAGCGGTAAAGAATCGATGGAAACCTTTGACATAGCTCAATTTCCATCGATCGCCATCACCGCCATCAGCGACTTTAAACTTCAATTTGCCCGTAGAATAGCCTATTACCAGTTTGATGTCACGGAACAAAGTTCGACAACATGTTAATCCTCTGAGCAAAGTATACTGGGATCCGATCGATCCTCCCGATTGGTCGTTAATTTATCCCAATCTTGACGCGCCGATTCATTTGGATATCGGTTGTGCTCGTGGGGGCTTTTTGCTAAAATTGGCCCAGCGCGATCGACAATGGAACTACTTAGGCATCGAAATTCGCGAACAATTAGTCGCCGCCGCCAATCTCAATCGCGATGGAGCTGGATTGACAAACTTGCACTATCTATTTTGCAACATCAACACCTCTCTAGCTACCTTACTGGCATCCCTCCCACCAAACAAATTGCAACGGATTAGCATTCAATACCCCGATCCCTGCTTCAAAACCAGACACGCAAAACGCCGCGTAGTTCAACCCGAATTAGTCGCAGATATCGCCCGTTATTTACCCACTGGTGGCGAAGTTTTCTTGCAATCCGACTTAGAATGGGTAGCACAAGAAATGTGCGACAGATTTACCGAAAATCCCGCCTTTAACCGCACTCAAACCCCTTGGCTAGAACCCAACCCCTTCGGCATCCCCACAGAGCGGGAAGTATCCACCCTGAGCAAAGGTAAGCCAGTACATCGGGCTATTTATCTTCGAGATAATGGGCTATTTTAGCCGATCTCCACTGAGTTAAGATATAATAGACTTAGTTTACAAACTAAGTCTATTATGGACACCGTTAACATTCATCAAGCTAAGACTCATTTATCTCAACTACTACAACGTGTAGAGTTAGGTGAAGAGATTGCGATCGCCAATCGGGGGGTACCAGTAGCAAAACTAGTACCAATTTCTACCAATATTAACAGACGTGATAGCATGGGGAGCGATCGCGAGTTATTTCAGGTACCTGATGATTTCAATTCCTTACCAGCAGACTTACTCGCCGCTTTTGAAGGACAAGAAATTTGAAACTGTTGCTTGATACCCAATGTCTTCTTTGGTGGTTCACAGAGCCAGAACGCTTGAATTCAGATGCAATTGAGCAAATTATATCTGAAGATAATCAGCTATTTTTTTCAGTAGCAAGTGCATGGGAAATTGCCATTAAAGTTAGCGTTGGCAAGTTGCCGTTACCAGATCCCGTCGATATTTATGTCGCTAGTCGGATGCAGCAATTGGGAGCTAAGTATCAAGGTATTACCTTTCCTCATGTATGCAAGGTGGCAACATTACCACTGCTGCACCGCGATCCCTTCGATCGAATTTTGGTAGCTCAGTCGCAGATCGAACAATTGACACTGATGACAGCAGACGAGATTTTAACAAAGTATAGTGTCGATTTATTCTGGGCAAAGGCTTGATGTGAGAATATGGAAATGCTAGATGGGTAAGCACCCATGAACCCTCAATCATGGATCGAACCATCTGGCATAGTTGCACCTGTTAAAATTGTGCTGTCTAATTTAGCCCGAACTAACTTGGCATTACGGAGATTGGTATAGGAGAGATCGGCATTACTTAGATCCGCATCAGTTAGATTAGCATTAGTTAGATCTACTTGTTGAAGTTCGGCAAATTTGAGGTCGGCATTTGAGAGATTTGTATCGCGCAACCAGGCTCCTTTGAGTTTGGCATAGACTAGTTTCGCGCCACTGAGATTTGCACCGCGTAAATCTGCACCGAGCAATTTGGCACCATAGAAAGCGGCTTTATGAAGATTAGCTTTATAAAAATTAGCTTTGGTCAAATCGGCATCGCGAAAGATCGCTAGAGTGAGATTAGCCGCAGAGAAATTCGTCCCATTGAGACTAGATCGATCGAGTAAAGCACCCGACAATTCTACTTTTGCAAAGTTGGCATTATCCAGACGGCAAGCGATACAGCGTTTTTCATTAATTAGTTTACCTCGATCGGATAGCTCAAATTCAGCTTGGGTGGCAATTGCCCGATCTCTAGCAATTTGAGCGGGACTTTTCTCGGCTGGCTCTGGAATAAATACAAATTGGCGCAATAATAAGACTACGACGATCGCAATCCCGCCACCAATCCCCCACGGAATCCATTCACCAGGAAGAGCAGCACTAGCGATCGCAATTTGTTTCCGCTTTTGGGCTGGTATCTTGCCGATCGGTTCGCGGGCACCACCTGCATTTAGATACCGTCGCTGATAATTGGGTTCGACCATTTTTTCCAACCATGTAATTAGCTGGGGATGGACATTATCGGCGAGTAAATGCTTGAATTGCGGGCGATAATCCCGATCTAATAGTTGTGGGGCTGTCTTGGTGGTGGTACCTGTTAGCAAACAAATTAGGCACATTCCCAGACTATAGAGATCGGAAGCTGAAGTGAGGGGGCGATTGAATAATTGCTCTGGTGGAATGAATCCTGGCGTTTGATCTTTGATGGGGGAATTGGCTGTCGGAAAAAGTCTAAAATCGACTAGGTATACTCTCAAGGGTGCTTGAGTATCGACGATAATATTCTCAGGTTTGATATTGCCATGAATGACGATCGGCTGTAAATATTGGAGATAGCCCAATATCTTCAAGACGGCACTGGCGATTAATTGGATATCTGTTGGTGGTAGGGTGCCTAATTGGGCTAGGGAGGTACCCTCTTGGTACTCTCTGACGATCGCAAATCCTGTCGGTGTAGTGAAGGAATTGAGATAACGGGGAATATTCGGATAGTTGAGTTGTTTGAGCCGATCGATTGCAGGTAGACAATCAGCACATTCTACGCCTGTTAAGCTCCACCACTCTTTGATGATGACTAATCTCTGAGTCTCCATCTCTCTAGCCAGGTAGGTACACTTTAGAGCTTCTTCATCAATCCCCAGTCTCTGGAGTAAATGATAGCCGTAATTGCTCCAGTCAGGCAACTCCTGATTACTAATTGATGGATTATCAAAATCACTCATTTGCTGTCACTATTTGGGCTAGATCATTTTATCTACTCTCATCCATTATCGCCACCCGTTATGCCGATCGTCTAGTAAGCTAGTAGATGACTAGGATTTACGCATTGACTCTCTGAAAGGGTTTAGTGTCGATTTGGATTATCTCCTAATAAGAATGTTCTTCAAAAAAAATAACCACGACGTTAGTAGTGGTTACTGGGTTAATATTGTCCCATTTCGGTCATTCCCCGAATGATGATGTCGAGTTTGGCATTTTGTGAGTCAAACCGTTTGTTCACCTCAGCAAATCGTTCGTCCATTCGGGCATTCAACCGATCCTCTACCTCCGAAATCCGCTCGACTACTCGCTCAAAGGCATCAGTGATATAACCACCAGGGGCGATTGTCGCTCTGAGTTGAGCTTGAGTGTTCTGGATTTCAGTGAGTTGATATTCTAGTGCTGCAACGCGAGTATAAAGGTCGCGGTCGTTTGGTTCTCGTGATTGTGTCATGATATTAGGTGAGTATTTTAATTTTGATTTGCTTGTTGTAAAGTGGTTGATATCCCCGTTAGTTCTAGCTAACGGGGATACTCCCATTTTAAAGGCTTGTCCCTAAAATTCGATCTGCGGGGATAAAATACATTGGTTTGGATAGTTTCATGTTTCAATCCCTGAAAGGGTTTGGGGTCGATTTCGATTCAACGCTAGTGGCGCGGGCGGAGTGCCAGTGAGTGTTTCAATCCCTGAAAGGGTTTGGGGTCGATTTCGATTTTGTCTAATTCATTGTCGAGAATGTATCGATTATAGTTTCAATCCCTGAAAGGGTTTGGGGTCGATTTCGATTTCGATTTATAATATTATCAGATACCAACGCATAATCAGTTTCAATCCCTGAAAGGGTTTGGGGTCGATTTCGATTTCTAACGACACAACGGTTAGAGGGTTATTAGCAGTTTCAATCCCTGAAAGGGTTTGGGGTCGATTTCGATATCCGATCGATGGTTTGGGCAATTATGTCGATCGAGTTTCAATCCCTGAAAGGGTTTGGGGTCGATTTCGATCTTGTGCTGCTAGTTGCCGTTCATGCTCCACAGTTATTTGGTTTCAATCCCTGAAAGGGTTTGGGGTCGATTTCGATTGGGAAATCTCTACTATTGGCTTGGGAGGTTCGACCTTCTTGTTTCAATCCCTGAAAGGGTTTGGGGTCGATTTCGATGGCAAGAATAAAGGTCGTTTAACTTGGGGTAAGAGTTTCAATCCCTGAAAGGGTTTGGGGTCGATTTCGATCACCAGCAATATGTAGCCGCTCTTCTTGGCGAGATAAGTTTCAATCCCTGAAAGGGTTTGGGGTCGATTTCGATAAAACAACACAGTCACTTTGACTGGCGTATACTGGGTTTCAATCCCTGAAAGGGTTTGGGGTCGATTTCGATTGGGCATAGTGATGGGAGTATCGGGAATCTTCGTGTTTCAATCCCTGAAAGGGTTTGGGGTCGATTTCGATGCTAGCAGGGATCCCACCAGCGGCGGGGATGACTTCGTGTTTCAATCCCTGAAAGGGTTTGGGGTCGATTTCGATGGCGTTACGCTGAAAACGTTGATGTATTTGGTTTTCAAGGTGCGAATGCGCGGATGACCTAATAATAACACTGAAATGGACTATTGGCAAAAAAACAACCTCATCGATATAGCTCCAAACCCTTGAATATCAAAGCTTTCAGAGTTTGCGCGGATGAATTTTTGACATAAATCCTTCAAACCCATACTAGCTAAATCATTCAGCCATTTTTTTCGACACCCCATTTCCAACACCTACCCATCCGCGCATCAGGCGAAAAATATCGTCTCATCCCGCACCTGCTCGCCACCGATGCGCTCCACCTTATTTTTGCAACAAGCACAGAGAAAATAGAAGCGAATGCTATCCTCCTCTGGCTTGATTACCTTGCTCAACCGCGATCGCAACTTAGCATACTCGCTATCTGTGATATCGCACTCAAAGACACTATACTGCATCCATTGCCCATAAGACTTGAGCATCTTATGAATTTTTGTCCGGCGTTTATCGTCGGAAATATCGTAGGAGATGGTCATAAACATCGGAAATTATTTGAGGATGAGTGGTGGATATTTATCAGTTTCGGACATTAGGTATTTGCCCAGGAGCCGAGCTTGAATCTCGAAGGCTTCCTGATAGGTACATTGTTTTTGCAATACTGGGTGTTTGAATTTCGACTGTTTCTTTTGTTCGTACAACCGTAAGAAAGTCTTTCGCCCTTCATTGGATAACGATACGGCATTACTCAGAGCTTCGGTAGTAAAATCACCTACTACTAGATGTTTACGATTTACCGCCGACAACACCATTGCATCGATAACTAATGGTCGAAATTCCTCCATCAAATCTAGAGCCAAAGATGGTCGTCCATAACGTTCTGTATGCAGATATCCTAGATAAGGATCGAAACCAACGATATTAATCGCACTTTGAATATCGTGAGCTAGAAGTGAATAACCAAAACTCAATAAGGAATTGATAGGATCTGTCGGCGGGCGACGATTGCGGTTTTTGAAAATAAAGCCATCAGCTCGAATCAGTCGATCGAATGCACCAAAATAAGCAGCACTCCCTGCCCCTTCCAAGCCGCGTAAGGAGTCGATACTCTCTGTGCGGTCGATCGGATCGATCGCGTTTTCTAGGCGGGTTATTGCCTGTTCTAGTTGGGTATCTGGATGTTCTCTTTGGGCGCGAAGGAGGGCGATCCGATAATTCTTGAGTTTGCCGCGCACGAATCCACGGACGACATGAACGGCTTTGGATTTATCTTCTCTTGCTGCTGCCCATTGTGCCGATCGAATGAAGATATTCTTAGTTAAAGGTGGCTCCAAACTTCCCACATATTTACCTGTTCTAGTTAGGAATGTGAGGGGGATCTTGCGATCGAGCAATTCCATTAATAATGCTGGTGATACTGTGGCTCTGCCCATAATTACGACTCCCTCAATTTTGATGAGGGGGACATCGAGGAGGAGAGTTTTTTCGTGTTTGACGTGGAGTCGTTCATCAATTTTGCCGATGAATGAGTCTTCTTGAGTGATATAAACTGTGCCCATGTTTTTTTGGTTTGGTTTGTTTGAGTTGTTGCGTAGATTTACCCACACTTTCCGCTCAGTGCAACGCCCCGCCCGTCACTTTCCGCTCAGTGAGCGTAGTCGAACTGGGCGGAAAGTGAGGAGGGGATTTTGCACGCGCGACTTATTAGGGTAAGCGGAATCGATCTATTTTTATTCTTCTTGGTATTTGGTTACTTTGGTTGCTGCTTTGGGGAGGCATTGAGTTTGGAGGCTACAGCCTTGACAGCGGGGGGTGTAGATTGGAGTGGGCATTTTACCTGTGGCTAGAAGTTGGCGAACTGATTCGATTGAGCTAATCGTACTATTCCGTAAAGTTGGGGTGAGTTCGACTAATTGACGTTGATGAGATTGGAAATAATAGACATAACCTCGATCGATTTGTTGCCCAGTCATTTCTTCTAAACAGAGAGCTTGAGCGCAAACTTGCAATTCATCATTGGCAAATTCACCTTTAGCACTGCGCTTATATTCCACTGGATAGATTTGTCCATCTTGTTCCTCGATTAGATCTGCTTTACCAATCAATCCATGTCGATCGGATTTGAGCCAAATCGCCCGCACTTGCCATGTTTCTTCACGATGACTATCGCCGACTGTATGCACGCGATCGTGTAGACTTGTGCCTTCGATCGTATATTGATTATCGACAAATTCACCCGCACAAAACATCCGCCAACAGCGATGGGGACAATAATTATATTGATTGAGAGAGGCGATCGAGATATAGTCAATTTCAGTTTTCATAAGCGGCGTGTCATTCCCATACCCATTGGTGTTTTGCGACCGACTCCGGCATAAAGAGCGAAGTCTGTCAAAGCATTTAGTTGTTTAATCTGAAGTGGTGCAACATCACCCATAATCTGATATTTCACATCACCCACACTCCCAATAAATTTACCGATATAATCATTACTAACCTCAGTCCGAATATCGAAAGCACTAGGAAAAATTGATTCAATTGCTAGATCGGGTAATTCAATCCCACTATATTTGAGCCACTTCGATCGCAGCGAATTAAACACACATTCCCGCGTCGGTAAAGCACTATCAAAACTCCCCTGCCGAAAACTAGTAGGTGTCACAAAAGTCAACCGCAAAGTCCGATTTTGGTCTGATGCTCGATCGAATAGTTCCTGATAACTACAAGCATTTGCCCAAGGCTGAGAGGCTTGAGGAGTGCCCAAGATACTCGCGATCGTCAAATCCGCCGAACCCAGGTGCCAGCCGCCCCTAGACCCCTCTGGTGCGAAGTTATTGAGATTGAGCCAGAGCTGGGTAAGTTGCCCAAATAATCGATCGTCCAAAAGGGAAATCCGCCACCAACAAGGAGTACCAGCAGGAATCGCTTGGCGGTGCTGGTATTGTAGGGGTTCGCGTAGCCGCTGTGTCTGGATTTGCAGCGGGCTGAGGGTAAATGACTTATCTGTCTTAGCTTCATGGAGTTTGTCACCCAATTCTTGGTTGACAGCACTCACCAGGGTGAGAAATAGGGCGTGCATATGTCGCCCAGTGAGGAAGTCTGGATATATTGTCGATCGAGGAATCAGATTGAGCACGAGACTATGGGGCATAGGAATATAATGAGTTTATTGAGGCGTAATGTTGAGAAAAACTGATGCAAATTGATAACCGAGAAGAAGCACAGGATTTATGCGATCGATTGGAAGCTACGATTCCGTTTTCGGTAAGACCGACTAAGCAACTATTGAAAACAATGATTGAGGGAGGAAATAAGGCTAGTCTCGATGACGTTTTCACTGTCGATTGGGTGAAGTATTCTGGGGATGTTGGTGGTATTAGTTGTGCTTTTGAATATTCTAAAGGGGGAGAACGATATGCAGTTTCTCTGACTCATTTGAAAATCGATCCAGAACATCCTCTGGCGGAGGAGGTCGTCACTTATCAAAATAGACGAATTCAACGCATCAAGCTTCAAGATATGGGTGGATTTGGGGCAAATCTTTTGGCAAATACGAATCAGTCAAAACGACCTAAAAGTCGTGGTTTTGGCAAAAAGTAGTTGGCGAAAAACTATTGGATATTTGCGATCGATCCTGGTTAACGAACTTTAAGATCGATCGATTCCAGCTAGAAGTTTAGCGATTTGGGCAGGATTGGGTAATTGCCCTTGAAACTCCTGTGGTAAGGTAGAAACAATTTGGTAAGTAGTCACCCCAATTGGTTTATTTGACTCACGCAATGCGTATTCAACAATCGTTCGATCTTTAGTTTTACAAAGGATAATGCCGATGGCTGGATTCTCATCAGGCAGACGTACAGTATCATCAAGAACAGCAAGATAAAACTGCATTTTGCCGACATATTCAGGTAGAAATTCGCCAACTTTGAGTTCTACTGCAATCAAGCATTTAAGATGACGATGATAGAGCAATAAATCTATAAAATATTCTTGCCCAGAAATTGTCAATCGATATTGACTCCCCACAAAGGTAAACATCCCGCCCATTTCCTGAAGAAAAGGTTCGACGCGGCTGAGAATTGCTTGCTCTAATTGACGTTCGCTGTGAGCATCGCCCAATTCGAGAAAGTCGAAGGTATATTCGTCTTTAATTGCAAGTTTGGCTTGCTGAATAATCTCAGTAGTAAGGGTACTATCGAAATTGGTTTGGTTAATGAGTGTCTTTTCGTAAGTTTGGTTCTCAATTTGGTGAATGAGAACATTCTTTGTCCACCCAAATTTCTGAGTCATCCGAAGGTAGAACTCTCGTTCTAAGTCGTCTTTACACTTTTCGAGAATCGCGAGATTATGAGTCCAACCAATTTCTGCAACCAATGGTTGCAGTTTTGTATTTTGGCTATAAGTCAAATAAAAATTTCGCATATTCCATAGGTTGCGGACAGAAAAACCACTGATGCCAGGGAATTCTGACTGAATATCTTTAGCCAATTGCTCGACTACAGATTTACCCCAACCTGCGGCTTGTTGTCGATCGACAATTAACTGCCCGATATCCCAATAGAGAGCGATTAACTCTTGATTGACAGCTTTTAGGGCTGCATATTGAGCAGATCTGATTCGCTCTTTTACTTCGACTAGTAATCCGTGATAGTTATTCCCATCGCTCATCATTAGATTATGCTCCTAAGATTGTGATGTATTTAGATTGAGGTAGATGAATCGACCGTTAGATCGGGTATTCCTTGTATATAACTAATGACAGCACTTTTAGCATTCTTACCAAAAATTTTATATTCTAGTCTTTGCTCCGAACCCTTCGCACGCCATTTTATGAACATGCCAGGTAGCTCGACAAAACCCAACTCTGGATTGTATTTATAAGGACTTCCTAGTTCAATCCCGTCATGTTTGCCAATCCTAATAATAATCTCTTTTTGGTAAGCTGAACCCCAAGTTAATGACCTAACTTGATAACGAGTTTGTTCGACATGATAGTAACGCTCATAGACATCTACTGCTGCGTAAAAATTACTATCATCTTTCTTTTTGATTAAGCGATCGATTGGTACACTAACTTGTGGTAACTGAGACATATTGGCCACCCAGTCACCATGTTCACCATCGTCATATACTAATGTGGCTGATGGTGTCCAACTACGAGTAATTACCAACCCTTTCTTATGGGCAGATTCACAGGATAGATCGGCATTATATACATAGTCATGAAGCGTCGAAAACATTTCGACAACTCGATAATCATCAATAGTTCGATCGTTAGTAATACATTCAGCTATTTTAGCTGCATCAAAAGAGGTAAGATCGGATAGAGTTTGTTGGTATTTCTCCCATTCAGATGGTCTTAGATTTTGAATAAAGTCTGGGATACTATCTCCGACAACAATAACATGAGCATCAGCTATATTGCCTTTACGATTGCATCTTCCCACTAGTTGAATTAAATTTTCTGGGTTGCAGATTTGAGTAATTAAGTCTGTTGAATTAAGATCGCATCCAACTTCGATCGCGTGGGTTGTCACTAAAATATAGGGTTGTTCATCGCGATCTAGTTTTTGGATTTTTTGGTAGATTTCAGCCCGCTGTTGATGGGCAAGTCTACCGTGATATAAGAATAGAGTTGTGTTATTAGAAAGTGTTTGTTTCAGTTTTAGATAAACTGTTACTGCATCTTTAACAGTTTCTAATACGGCTAAGTAACGACGTTGAGGTTGTATTTGATATTTTTGACTGATAATTTCAGCAAAGCTAGCTTGAAACTGTTCGGGCGCAGCAGGATCGCGAATTATATTGTCAATCCAAGTAAAGCTACGTTTATCTAGATGTTGTCGATTGAGTTCTTGCTGTTGAAATTTAGTTATCTTTTCGAGATTAGAAGGCTCATTGATATAATCAATTAATTCGAGATAATCGAATTCACTAGCTTTGATATCTGGCATAGTTGCCGTCATCAAAATAATCGATCGACCTGCTTCATACAATGCCCGAACTAAGCTCCGAAAATTGGTAAATGAGATACTATCGTAGCTGTGAGCTTCATCAAAACAGATGACTGTTTTCTCTTGGCTAATTCGCAGCGGGAAGATAAAAGACTTTTTATTATCCCCATAGGCAAAGTAACGATAGAGAAATTTATCGATCGTAGTCAGAATCACATCGCCTTTATAAAGATGGCGACGAGAATTGATGGTTAGATTCTTTGATATTTCCTCGCCATTTTGATAGACGTAGCGATACATCTGCGATCCAGTATCGACAACTAGAGAGATTTCTCGCCCTTTATTCTCTGGTAGTTGAGAGAACTTGAGGAGGTATTGTTCGATGCGTGTTTTTTGGTCTTCTAATAAACTTCTGGTGGGTAAAGGAAGAATTAATCGATCGCCTTTAGCTAAGATGGGGAATAATACTGATTCAGTTTTACCTGTACCTGTTTTCCCTTTAATTAGTAAAGCTGGATTATCGTTATTAACGATCGCCTCATATACATCCACTTGCATTGGATTTGGCTTAAATCCACCCAACTTTTGATAGATATCTTGAATTGGCTTTGTTACTTGGCGATCCGTAACTAAAGGTGTCAAGGTAATCGATTTCGTTTCCCATGCTGGATAATTAGGTAATTTTGTCCACCATTCTTTGATAATGCGATCGAGTGTCGTACCTAATTTAGCTTCATCCTTACCAATCAATTTCTGAAGTTTATCTTTTTCTTCATTCTCTAGTGATTTCGTCCAATAATTGAATTTGAGCTTTATTGATTCTTCATCAAATACCCAAGGGTCGAGGGTATAAGTATTCTCATCTATCTTCGCGATCGTACAATCCATAAAAGTACGAGATTCGCCTTGTCCTTCGTCTTGAAGCACTCGACAAGCTAATTCCGCTTCAATTTGATCGCATAGCTCTAAAATATAGAGTTCGCGAGCATATAGTAAAGGATCGGATTCGAGTAAAGTTCTATAGCGATCGTCTTTTTTTAGTTCATAGGTATCGCGAGAAATATCCTGTACTGAAAAATCATGATGTCCTCTAGCTAAGGTTTGCTCCCAAAGTTCTGGACTAGTAGCTAAAAATCTATGCCCTTTAAATGAATAAATATACTTCTTGAATTTACCAGTCTTTTTAGATGTTTCTACTATTATTGAAAACCGTTGAGGTTTCCCCATGTCGTGTAATTCAGTCCCTTTGATGACTCTTTGGCGTGAATGTAATTCAGTAAAATCTAGATCCTGCCACTTTTTAACTAGATACTTGACATTTCCTACGTGATTTCCCAACGGTTGAAAGAGGATGCGATCTGGTATAGGTTTATCATCACCAGGAAAGAATACTCGTCCGAAATTCAACCGCAACTTTTTTTCTTTTGGTTTAGACATTAACTTCACCTCGCAACAGATTTACTAAAGCAATAGGAATATCGATCTCAGCGTTGGTATAATAATTTAGTTCTGGCTGATGGCTATGAGGATTTCCAAAATAAGCAGTAACAAAAGGTGTAAATCCATCTACTGTTGTCGGAGTATTATCGAGTAAACCTAATGCTGTACTTTCTAATGCCCCGTCAGAATCAGATGTCCATTGATATCGATATAAATTATAGACATCACAACCGCCAACAAAATCATTACTTTGCAATAAATCCTCCATTGGTACGATTGTCGATGGATGCGCTATTTTTCTCATCTGTTCCAATTTAATTGGTTCCGATACTTCTTCGATAATAGCGAAACCTTCTTTGCCTAATTTGCACCCATAACCTGCTAAATTCTGAAAGTGAGCTAATCCATCTAGAGAATCAGTGACAATATAGCCAATCAATTTTTCAGCGACGAAATATTCCCAAGTATGGAGTTGAAAGTTAGCTTTATCTTCATCTAAATAAATCCGCGAGAAAGAGTCATGGGTAAATTCTCGCATTCCCTTTCGATAGGTGCGATGAATTCCACTATAAAATTCATTCCCTACTATAGGATAAGCTCCTAAAGAGACACACCAAGGCGGTAGTGCATAGACGGGTGGATTATCATTATTTACTCGCGTTTCTGGTAGCTCTAACCCTTGACTCATCATCACTATTCGGCGCAGGAAACCTGAGAAAGTGCTAGGTGGTACAAAGGGATAGGTGGCGATATTTAGAATGGAACCTGGCAGAATGCGAAATGTCATTGCTGCCGTAGGTATAATCGTAAATTTGAGGCAATACATAGCTAATTTTACGCCTGCAAGACAGTATCAACAAAGTTGCTAGAATATTCTTGTAATTTCTCTAATGCGCGATCTCCAATCCACCGCTCGAAGTTGCCAGATTGAATATAATCTTTATCTATTTCTGGAGTTCTCGCTAATTTGATAAAACGATCGATCGCTTCTTGTGGATTGGTAATAGATGGAGAAATAATTGGGCGTTTACCTTTAGGAGACAAATATCGATCGACTACTAATAAAGGTATGTTATCACTATTTTCAGCAATATTAATTCCCTTCGGATTTCCCGAACCAATTCGGGGTAGTGCATCTAGAAAAGCGTAGGCAACAGAGGCAAACTCAGCATCAGTGATACTCAATCCATGATTAGAAATTGGGTATAATATACCTGGTTGATTGTATTGTCTTTTAAAAGGAATAGGAGTTTGATCTTTACCACTTTCTGGGCTAGCTATTCTCGAAGGGTGCATTGCTCGTTGCTTTTCAGATGGATCTAAGGCTTGAATTGCTACACCACCGCCATGAGTGAGCCTACCAATTAAAGTCTTTTTACCTGGAATTAATCCGCCAAAAGTTGCACAAATTGGACAATCTTGTTTAGCACAGGTACTGGGAATTCCACAGTCTTGTTTGTCGCCTAAAAGTACACCACTTTTGTGAGGTGCCCAAATCAAACATCGTCTTTCTACACCTCGCCTTTTGGTTGGTGATATATAACATTTACGGAGAGATTGACCATCAATTGTTGATAATTCGACAGTCTCAACGATATTTACATTGACTTGTACTTCATGTCCTAAGTATAGTTCCTGAGAACCTTCTAAAATGGCATAAATATCAAAGTGAACGCGAGGATTAGTACTTTCATTTAATCCAGTTGCCATAATTATTTATCTCCTGTAGATTTGAGTTTACGAACTAATTCGGGGAAGCGAGTATAAAGAGAAAGTTTGAGATTATAGGTTAACTCTTTCCAATCCCGCTCTTGGGCATAGTTTCCATTGGCAAAATGTTGATAAACTCGGATTGTATCATCTGAATAGAATTGTAAGTAACTAGTGCCTTTATCATCTTTTTGTTCTCTCCCCTCAATTCCTAATTCCTTCAATAAATCCTTGCTCTGACTATAAATAAACTGAAGATCGGGATTTAGGTAAAGCCTAGCTTGGACGCTAGTTTTCTTTTCATCACCTAACGTCGCATAATAATTAAATGCGATCGGATCATCGACTTTCTCAATTAATTTACTCACCTCCCGCTCGGCATCTTCTGGTTTCATCAGACTTTTAGCCGTACTCTCTAGGGATTGAGCAAAGGCAAATGTTATCCCTGTAAGTGCTGCCACATCTCCATAAAGTCTGGCACGCTTCGATCCTTGAGTATTTGAATTCATATCATTTCCTTGTTCCTTGATTAATATATTTAAGCTTTGCCAATACCGTTGACGAACTTGCTCTAAAGCAATATCCGTTTGATAGTCAGATATACAGGCAAGCGTGTAATCTGCCAAATACGATAAATCTTGCTGAACATAGCGAATTGCATCTCCGAGTTTGAGGTTAATTTCTTTGGCGGCGATCGATTGTTTATAGCAGTCCATCAAACCCTTAATCATCATTAAATGATGACTAGGTAATAAGATTTCACTTCCCTGAATAACTAACAATACTTTGAAGTCATTTAATACTTCCAGTGGCAAGATAGAAGCCACTTTTGCCAAGGCGTACTGCACCTTTCCTAATTTCTCAGATGCAGATTTACCATCGCTAGATTTATCAGAAGATAGAACGATATACTTACCTGCATTTAGATGAAGTTCTTTATTTGTCAACATCCGCAGATAGTCTTTAATTTTTCCTTGGGAAATCGCTCGATCTTCCTTTGATTCCAATTTGATAATAATACTGTCATCTGTCACCTTGAGCGGCGAAGCAAAGGCTAATACCGCACAGGATCGACAAATATGGGGTCTAGCTTCTGTAGGTGATGACTGACGACGCTGAGAGGGGCGTTCAAAGATAAATCTCAGTACTTGCCATTGTCGTTTATCATCTATTCTTACCCCGCAAGCATAACAAAATTCTCGGCTATCATCGCCAGGAGATCGCGTACTATTAAATACAGGCTTTTCTGTCAGTAAAGATGATGGAATTGGATCGAATTCATCATCAGTCATCTCCGAAATACGATACATTTCCCAGACGCACTGGGTAAATATATCCCCGCGAGTAGAATTAATTTGATCGCTAGCAATTTTGGTAAATGTCTTAGCGAGAGAGTTGATTCGATCAAATATTTCTGGGGACTCTTGCTCTGTTAAACTGATAAATACAAATGGATTTTTCTCACTTATTTCGATAGTTGCTAACTTACACTTTAATGAATCTTGACTAAATACAATTTTAGACTTTAGTTTTTCTTCTTCCTTCTGAAGTTTTTTCAATTGAGGCTTAGTTAAATCTTCCTGCTTTAGCTGCTGTTCGATCGAATCGATCGATTCCCAGATAGATTTCTGATCCTCTAGGCTATCGACAAAAGATTTTTGAAAAGACTCATGATACTTCTTCGCCTCCTTAGCCTGCATTTCTTGCTTATCTTTTATTTCTTTCTCCTTAGATGTACGCTCCTTATCATTCAAATCATCACTGTGGATACTTCTTTGCAACTCATCAATTTGCCATTGACGTTTGTTTTGCCTTCCTTCCACATCTCTAATTACCGCACGATACCAAGCAGCTAAAATATCAGCTTGTTTGCGGTTGATAATGGGAATATCTAAAGTACTAAATCCTCTACCAGCTAGAACGATCGTATTTAGCATCAGGATAAAAGTCTGGACTAATCCAGGTAACTGATATTCTCCATAGTCACTAAAAGCAACATCATTAATAAAAGACTGCCATAAATCATCAATCGTTCTATTAACACTAATGGGTATAAATACTCGGACATGACGATCGCTCTCATCTAAGAGGATGATATGATGTACCTTAGCTAAGTATTCCAAGAATCGATCGATCGCACTCTCGATCGCAAGTTTTGCCTGTAACTCCCCTGGTAATGGCGATTTATATAATAGTGTTATTCTCCCGACACCTACCCCATTGTGGGTAATATTGTTACACAATTTTTCAACTTTTAATAACTCATTGCCGCCTCCTCCTCTCACCAAATTAAGTTGGCGGAGTAATTTAGGAGTATTTAAAGATCGAGCAATATTTTTTGATTCTGTATTCGATGATAAGGATTGGATTAGTTCCTTGCTAGGTATAATTACTTTGCTGGCAATCGCAGATAGTATAATTTTCATAGCTTGCTCTCCATCTATTATTCTTGGAGGAGCAGAATTGAAGAGATCTAATTGATCAACCATTTTAACAACTACCCAATAAAGTCAAACAAGCCTGAATATCTGCTAACTCTAACCACTGATAGGCATTTAACAATGTTTCTGCCGTATCTCCAGCGGCTAGCATTCCTAATACCTGTTCCACTGCCAATCTTCTGCCCCGAATAATAGGTTTACCCGCAAAAATTTGGGGATTGACAGTAATTCGAGCTAATAATTCTTGTTCTGTCATCGATCGATACCTCATGGATAAAATAAATAAATTGTCTTTTTGTCCGTGCGATCTTGGTATAATTATCAGTATGCCACGTATTCCTCGAAAGTGCAACTACTCTATTTGAATGTCTCGAAAAAAAGATACAATCACACTTTCAATTCCACCTGGAACCAAAGAGCAGCTAGAAGCGATCGCCCGCGATCTCCAGATCCTTTGGGGCAAGGAACCCAGTATTTCTGGGCTAATTGTCGCGATCGCCCAACAGCAAGTCTCCGTAGGTCAGCAATTCACCCTCACTCAAGCGCACGTACAATCTCTAGAGAAGGCGATTAAGCTACTGGTAGATACAGGCTCCCTCGGCGATGCTCAAACTCTGGTAGAACTCCTCTTGGCAAAAGCCACACTCACCACCGAACATCGTCAAACCCTATTCCAGCATGTCAGTCAGCCCGATGGAGGGTGGCGGATGGAGATCGATCGATATTGCGAACAAAAGCAAGCATTTCGGCTCTTGTACAAAAATCCACAAAGTGAGAACCTTGAAGAGTACAGCGTCCGGTATGCTGAGATTGCCTTTCACGAGAAGCGATTTTATGTCGATGCTTGGTGTGAGGAAGTACCAGAGACTCCCAAATATCCAGAACTAATGCACAATCGGTGCTTTAGACTCGATCGCATTCAAGCTATTCTACCGATTAGTGGGGAATGGCGAGATCTTGGTTTGGATTCCTTGCTAGTGCAATTACACTTTTACAGAGGTTTGGTAAAAGCCTATGAATTTAGACAAGGTATCGATGAGCGAGAAGAAATTGGTGATGGAGTCAGAAGAGTATGGCGGCGAACTTCCAATCCTTTTTGGCTGCTCAAAGATATTCGTGGTTATGGCTCAGATTGCGAAATCATCGCGCCTCCAAGTGTCAGACGACAAGCCAGCGAGGATGCTCGATCTACATTAGCTAATTATGACCGATCGGTGTAACGGCGATCGCCACATAGCTTCAAAACTCTTGTCTAGTCTAGGTTTCAAAATC
>JANMEL010000159.1:0-14854 GCA_031376885.1 Chamaesiphon sp. OTE_70b_metabat_96
TACTTGACCGTCTCTCCATCGGAAAGCCGCCTTTGTAAATTCAGCACTACCGCCGCTGTGTTTTTTCTTGAAGTTGGGATACTTTGCCCGTCCAGCCCAAAAGTTTACGAACGCCTTCTGGAGGTTTCTCAACCCCTGCTGAAGTGGTACAGAACTAACATCATTGAGAAAATCAAGGTCTTCTTGTTTCTTCCAATTTGTCAGCATAGAAGATGTCTGAACGAAATCAATTCGCTCACTCCGTTCATACCACCCTGACGTTCTAGCATCTAAAGCCTTGTTGTACACCAGCCGCACACAACCCATTGTCCGCCGCAAGAGTGATTCTTGCTCGGTGGTGGGATAGAAACGGTAGCGATAGGCTTTCTGCACACTTACATTCTAGTATGTTCCTGGTAAGATTGCTAGAATTTAGTCACTGCTAGGCGGGTCCCCCGCCCAGCAGCGCATTCGCCTTAACTGCGTTTGCGCCCAGAAAGTCCCCGTGAACGGGGAGGTTTTTACCCAATTTCCTGATAATCTTTTTACATCTATGCCAATTACTAGAATATTGGCATAGATTCAGGGCGGGCACAAGACAACTGGGCGGGTGACAAAGGCCAGACGCGCCCCTACAGGTTAATTGTGTAGGGGCGCGGTCTTATGCCCGCCCTCGTCTGGCTTAATCATAAATCGCATTTAACAAGACTTCTCGGAGGGTGAGATCTTCCATATCGTGCATGGTGATGACATCAACGATATCAAATTTAGCTCCAGCAGGGCCGAGATCGTCGTCGAGAATATTTAAGAACTTGGTAGCGGCTTCATCGGTACCAACTTGAATGAATGAAATTGCCAGTTCTTCATCTCGATCGAGTTGATTACTAGCATCGATAATTACTTTCATCACTGCTTTGCGATCGTCCGGTTCGCCATCAGTAACAACCAAGATTATCTCTCCATTTACTGGAATCTTGCCCTGGGCTTTGCGTTGGTTGAAGTTATTTAGAGCATCTGTTAAAACACCAGCCAAATCTGTGCGACCATTTGGCTCATTTTCTTTGAAAATAACATCAACTTTCGCCGCTGTAACGTTGTCATAACGTTTGAATTTACCAGAAAATAGATAAATCGTAATCCCATCAGGATCCAATTCTTCGCATTTACTCGCTAGTGCTAATGTTGATTCTTGCATGATCTGCCAACGAGTCAAGCCACCTGCTTTATCTTTGGTTGCCATGCTACCGCTTTTGTCGATAATCAAAGTGTAATCGCGATTTTCTAACATTTAGGGGTCAGGGGGGAGGGGGGATTTAGTTTAGAAGCGTTAATTTACAATCGCCTACTGTATTAATGTTAGCTTGAAGTTAGTCTGATGAAATAAATATTTGTAACCCCGAAATCATCCAAAACTCAGCAAGTCATACCATCTCCCACTCCCCCACCTACCGTACATACACAAGTCGGCTAGAATTCAGTTTTGATGGGTTTACCCCCCCAACCCCCCTTGGAAAGGTGGCTTCAGCTCCCTCCCCTTTCCAAGGGGAGGGCTGGGGTGGGGTAAAAGGACTATGCAGCAACTCAATTAGACTTGTGTATATACGGTAGCTTGCCAAGGGGGGGCTTTCATGCTCCCTCCCCTTGGCAAGGGGAGGGCTGGGGAGAGGTAAACAACCTACGCAGCAACTCAAACAAAACTTGTGCAACCAATCCCCCACCCCCGTCTCCCCCTCACCCCTTCCCCGCCTGACCCCTGACCCCTCACCCCTGACCCCTCAATGCGCCTACCCCCATCCTGGACGATCGCAATTGCGGTAATATCGATCGCAATTCTGTCACTATGGTTAGTTAATTCTCTATATGCTCTCTATGTCCAAGTGAGTTGGACTACTCCGTGGTTAGCAACGCCGATATTGCTCGGTATTTTGCTACTGATGGGGGTGTCGATCGCAGCCATAATTTACTATGTGGGTATATTTCAAGGCTGGTGGGGAAAGTCTACGCCCAAGTCACCAGAATTGCCTAAAGTTCCTGTCGAAAAAAATGCTGCCGCTAGTGCTAATCTAGAGGCGATCGATCGACAATTGGCACAGATTCAAGATGAAGTCACCCGTCAAGCTTTAATTGATAAGTCGCGAGAAATCGCCGAAAATTTGGCACGGGGACAAATTCGGGTAGTCGTATTTGGTACGGGTTCGGCTGGCAAAACTTCGTTGATAAATGCCATCATCGGGCGGATTGTCGGGGAAGTTGGCGCGGCAATGGGTACGACGACGCGGGGGGAGACATATACGTTGGAATTGAAGGGTTTGGAGCGGCAAATATTGCTGACTGATACACCAGGGATTTTGGAGGCGGGAATCGAGGGCACTGCACGGGAAGCGATCGCGCGAGATTTAGCCGCCGCTGCGGATCTATTATTATTTGTGGTAGACAATGACTTGCGGGAGTCGGAATATATTCCCCTGATGGGATTGGCAGAAATTGGCAAGCGATCGCTATTGGTGTTTAATAAAATAGATTTGTATCTGCCCGTCGATCGAGATGCGATCGTCGCTGGGCTTCAACGCCGCGTTCAGTCAGCGATTCAGGCTGTAGATGTAATTCCGATCGCCGCCTCCCCTCAACCAGTGCGATTGGAGTCGGGCGAGATGTTTACTGCCGATGCCGATATATTGCCCCTGATTCGCCGTTTAGCGGCCGTTCTCCGTGCCGAAGGTGAGGATTTGATAGCAGACAACATTCTGCTCCAATCTCAGCGGCTAGGGGCCGAAGCGCGGGGGCTGATCGACGAACAACGCTGCCGTCAAGCGGAGAAGGTGGTGACTAGATATCAGTGGATTGGCGCGGGAGTTGTCACAGTCACACCTTTACCAGTCATCGATCTGTTAGCGACAGCCGCCATCAATACGCAGATGATTATCGAGATTGGCAAAATTTACGGGTGCGACTTGAACAAAGCCGCCGCGCAAGAATTGGCTCTTTCCCTCGGCAAAACGCTAACTAGTTTGGGCATCGTCAAAGGAGCGATTCAAGTATTGACAACAGCATTGCAAGTCAATGTCGCTACTTACCTGTTGGGGAAAGGAATCCAGGGCATTACCACCGCTTATCTCACCCGCATCGCCGGACGTAGTTTTATCGAATACTTCCGTCAGGGGCAAACTTGGGGCGATGGCGGCATGACAGAAGTAGTTCAAACTCAATATGAATTAAATCGTAAGGATTAGTTTTTAAAAATATTTATAAACCTATCCAACGACAAAATCCTACCACAAAAATAAACAGGGGTCAGGGATCGGGGGTCAGGGGTCAGGGATCGGGGGTCGGGAATCGGGGATCGGGGGTCGGGGATCGGGGATCGGGGGTCGGGGGTCGGGGGTCGAGGTTCAGGGTTCTGTAGCTGGCTTTGTTTATGCCAGGGATACCGATTTCACCAGAGATTCATTCAAACCCGCCCAAAATCCAAAATCAACGAGACGCATGGGTTTAATCCCCACACCATATAGCAATCGCCAGGGCGGTTAGGACAGATGTAGACGCTCAAACCATTAGTGCTTCAGCTTTCCCAAACTGACCCCTGTCCCCTGACCTCTGACCCCTGCTATACAACCCAATTCTCTGCTTGGTGCATTTTTAAAGGCAGGGGAAGCCCGCGTCTGTAAATGCATCCGCAATTCTCAATTAAAGCCCTGCGCCTGCTTAATCCACCCTTGCACCTGCGCCAAACCTGGACACAAATCTCGACGCTGAATTGTGGCAACATGAAGCTTGAGCAATTGTTGGTGAATGCGATGAGCTGGCATCAGGGCTAATTGTTTGACAGAAATAATCCCTGTATGGAGCAATAAACCATTGTACTGACAACCGACACCAGGCAATCTAGCCAGATCCGCCAGAGCGACTAATTTATTCACATACTGAATTTTGGCACTCAAATTAGTGGCTAATTCCTGCTTGGTGGTGGCATCTGAGGCGATGGCTAATAGTTCGCTGGTGCTGGTAATGCCTAACTCCATCAGTGCTGTGCGTTCGTAAGGTTGTAATCCAGGCAAATCGCCGATCGGCCAATCGCTAATCATAGGTATTTCGTGACAATTCGTTGGCGTAGCCTCCGCTTTGCGGAATCGTTCAATTTTATCAGGAAAATGGGTAAAAACCTCCCCGTTCACGGGGACTTTTTAGGCGCAAACGCTAGTCGCATCTGTATGCGCTATGACTAAGTACTAGTGCTTTCGTTGGTCGGCTTGTCTTGGTTTTGGATATAGGCTTTCAGTACTTCAATGGGGGCACCGCCAACCGAAGAAACGAAATAACTAGGACTCCACAAAGCATCTTTCCCATAAGGTTTTTTGAAGCCAGCTTGACCGTATCGACGGCTAGAAACACCTTTAAAGGAATTAACTAGCTGAGATATCGATAGCTTAGGTGGATACTCTATTAACACATGGATATGATCTGTTTCTCCATTAAACTCTTCAACCTTGCAATCCATCTTCTGAGCTACCTCTTTGAAAGATGTTTCGATTACGGCTAGACTCTCAGCCGTCAAGACAGCCCTGCGATATTTAGTCACGCAGACTAAATGGACTCTTAGAGCCGAAATACTGTGACGTTCCCGTCTTAACTGACTTGACATTCAATGCAGACCAATATATGATTTAGCTACTGACCAATTCTAACACAGCATGAAAGCGCGTTACCAGTATCGATTCTATCCAACCGACCAACAACAGCAGAGTTTAGCTCAGTTGTTTGGTTGTGTTCGAGTTGTTTGGAACGATGCACTAGCAATGTGCAAACAAGCCGATAAATTGAGCCAGCGCGGTCTTGGGGGTTCCCCCCATGAGCGACTGGCGGTGCCAGGATACAACAAGCTATCAGCTTTGTTAACCCAATCCAAGAAAAATGAGGATAGAGAATGGCTCAAATGTGTTTCGTCTGTTCCTTTGCAACAGTCTCTTAGAAATCTAAATATTGCCTACCGAAATTTTTTCAACTCTCGTAATGGGAAGAGAAAAGGTAAAAAATTAGGCTCACCTAATTTCAAAAAGAAGACTAACCAGCAATCGGCTGAATTTACCAAAGCTGCTTTCTCAATGAAAAGTGGTAAGGTGTATTTAGCTAAAATTGGTGACTTGAAGCCAATCTGGTCTAGAGAGTTACCCTCCGATCCTAGCTCAGTAACTGTAATTAAAGATTGCGCTAATCGTTACTTTCTAAGTTTTGTTGTAGAAATACAGCCCGTTCAAATCGAAGGCGTGGCGGGTGACCCGCGACGCGCTAAAAATCAAAGCATCGGAATCGATCTGGGGATTAAAACTTTTGCAGTAATGAGCAATGGCGAAAAGGCTTACAGTCCAATTTACCGAACAATCGACTGTAAGATCCGTAAACTTCAGAAGAAACTAGCTCGTCAACAGAAAGGCTCTAGCCGGAGAAATATCACCAGACTTCGCATAGCTAAACTACACAATCAAATTACCGATCTCCGTAAAGATTTTCTGCACAAGTTGTCTACCAAAATAGTTAGTGAAAATCAAACTATTGTTTTGGAAGATTTGAATGTGTCGGGCATGGTTAAAAACCGCAAACTTTCACGGGCGATTAGTCAGCAAGGATGGAGAGAGTTTAGAACTCTTTGTGAGGCTAAATCTGAAAAGTTTGGCAGGAATTTTCAGATCGTTAGCCGATGGGAACCAACGAGTCAGATCTGCTCTGATTGTGGTTTTCGATGGGGAAAGGTCGATCTATCTATTCGCTCAATACTTTGTTTAAATTGCGGAATTGAACAGGATAGAGATGAGAACGCTGCTAAAAATATAGAAATGGTCGGGATAGGGCATTGCCACGACCTTAAACGGGCGGGGAGCGACCGTAAGACTACGAAGGCTAGCAAGTTGCTGTGAACCGCCAAGAATCACCGTCGCTTCAGCGCGGTGAGTATGTCAAAATGTCTATCTCCCGCTCCTCCATTGTCATGGACTCAAACAACCAAATGGGATGGAAGGTGTATCTCTAGATGAGTGGAAAGCTAACGTAAATTTTGCGGTAGATAAAGCAGCTACCACAGCAACAAAAGTCTCAATTGGTGGATTATCTACAGGTGGCACCCTCAGTTTATATACAGCCGCAAATAATCCCCAAGTTAACGGCACCTTATATCTATTTTCCGCAGCACTCGATCTTGCTGGTGGAGCTTTTGGACTTGTCGGCGAACTCAAAGAAATATTGTTACGCACATTTTTGACAGATATTTTGGACAGCGATCGACCCCTAATCGGCAAACATCCTTATCGGTACGATCGAATCGATATCGATGGAGCGAAAGAATTATCCAAATTAATCGCCGAAACTGACGGTTTAATCAGAGAATTCATGCTGAACAAACCATTTGCAAATAATGTCTTCGCGGCACATTCACAAAAGCGATACTCAAGCAAATATTGACGGGATCGAAGATTTTCAAGCTGTCGCGATCCGCGATCGGTTTACATTTTTTCGCATCCCCAAAGCAATCGGGGTCGCTCATGCCAGTCTAGTTTTAAGAGATCCTATTTATTCGATCGATCTAACTGAAACTGACTAGCCATTAACAAAGGCAAACCCGATGTTCCAAGATATGCTAGATGCAATTAGGATGATTGAATAAGCTATAATCTAGTTATGCGAATAATTGATAGAATCCTTAGCGGCTGCACAGATCTTTATTTCGGCAAAGATTTTAGTTTTCAGTAAAAGTTCATTCTTAGCCTTTAATAAGGTATAAGAAACATTCACAAAATAATCGATCCGATTCTGTTAACCTGTAGGGGTGCCCCTTGTGGGTACCCTAGATCTTCGCCATAGCACTGGATCGATTGTTTTGTTGACTTCTCTAAGTATAAATGTTGCTCAATCTGGGGGTTTAGGTGACAAGTTTCTTAATTGCGATTAATGTACTGATTTTCATTGCCGAAATATTCTGGAAGTCTAGCCCCAATTATCGAGGGATGAGCTTTATCGACTTGGGGGGATTATTTGCTCCCCTAGTCATATCTGGGCAGTGGTGGCGGATTATTACCGCCAATTTTATCCATTTGGGCACCTTACATCTATTGATGAATATGTTAGGACTGATGTATTTGGGTAAGTTTGTCGAGGATAGTCTCGGTACATTCAAATTTACTCTACTGTATGTCATCTGTGGACTGGGTTCGATGATGGTCATTACAATTGTCGATTTACAGTCGCTCAAACCTCCCGTAACTGTGGGTGCTTCGGGGGCAATTATGGGGTTACTTGGCGTGATGGGTGCGATTCACTTGCTCGGTTGGCACAAAGGCAAATCGAAATCCGCAGCGAGTGAGTTTCGAGCGGTACTATTTAGTGTTGGCTTCCAGTTCGTATTCGATCTTGCCAATGGGCATACTAGTATCGTTGGTCACTTATCTGGAGCGGCTATCGGTTTTTTGGTAGGATTGATTCTGTTAGTATTACTCCCACCAAATGCTCAATCCATCGATGATTAGTTTTTATGGCAACCGCCAAGGCGGTTAGGACAGATGTAGATGCTTCCGCTCTGGCGGAGGCTACGCCAACAAACAATGCTTTGCGTCAGCTTTCCCAAACTGACCCCTGACCCCTCACCCCTGACCCCTGCTAATGAGTAATTTACCAGTTGAAGTTGCGATCGCCATCCTACCTCGCGATGGCAAATTTTTGATGCAATTGCGCGATAATATTCCCTCCATTCTCTATCCTGGCGTGTGGGGGCTATTTGGCGGACATATGGAGGCGGGCGAAACCCCAGAAATCGCCGTCGAGCGGGAAATCTTGGAGGAAATTGGTTATGAGCTTACCAATCCGCAGAAATTTGGCTGCTATAGTGACGATCGAGTCATCAGACATATATTCTACTCGCCGTTGACGGTTAGTATCGATCGACTAATCTTGTCCGAAGGTTGGGATATGGGCTTACTCACACCCGCACAAATCGAATCTGGTTGCGCTTATTCCCCGATCGCCAAATCAGAACGTCCATTAGGCCCCATCCATCAGCAAATTATGACTGATTTTATCCGCTGGTGGAGCAATAACGACTAAATAAACCTCATGCAAAAGTCCGCCGCCGATTAAAATCGGGGCACATGAAGCAAAGTCCGCGAAGGCGGACTAATATGTGTATTATCCCTGCCCTCTGACCCCTCACCCCTCACCCCTCACCCCTCATCATGACTTTACTAACTGAGTACCCACCTTTTACCCAACCAGTAGAATCGATCGAACTAGCCATCGAAACCGATCGATTACGCAAAGTGTATAATACTGGGTTTTGGTTCAATCAAAAAGTCGAATCACTCAAAGCCTGTAGCCTTCAAGTTCATAAAGGCGAAACATTTGGACTATTGGGTTTGAATGGTGCGGGCAAAACAACCCTACTCAAAACCTTACTCGGTATCGTCAAACCATCTGGTGGTAGGGGATCCTTACTCGGTAAACCGATCGGCGATCGATCGATCAAACAAAAGATTGGGTACCTACCCGAAAATCCCTACTTCTACGATTTCCTCACCGGATGGGAACTCCTAGAATACACAGCCGGACTATTTGAAATCCCTCGATCGGTACAAAGAAAACGCATTCCCGCATTACTAGAGCTAGTCGGCTTGGCTCAATCCGCCGCTAGGAAAAAGCAACTCCGTCAGTACTCCAAAGGCATGGTACAGCGGGTAGGCATGGCGCAAGCACTCATCAATGACCCCGAACTCATATTCCTCGACGAACCTATGTCAGGACTCGATCCTCTGGGGCGAAAACAGATGCGTGACATCATCGTCTCCCTCGGCGAAGCAGGTAAAACAGTCTTCTTCAATAGTCATGTACTCAGCGAAGTCGAACAAATCTGCAACCGTGTCGGGATCCTCGCTGAAGGCGAATTAATTTCCTGTGGTACTTTAGAAGAGCTGCTCTCAAATCCGCGCAATACCACAACAGATCGATCGTACTATGTGTCTGGACGTGGTGGCGATCCCACAGTTCTACATCGTTGGCTGACAAACATTGGCTACCGCAATGAAACCTGGTACGGGCAACTTCACGGCGAACCCCAAGAATTTATGGCAACTCTGCGGTTGCTAAATGCTGAATTAATATCTCTGAAAGAAGGACGTGCATCTCTAGAGGAATTCTTTATGGAACAAATGGAATTGCGCGGAATTCAGTCTAGCAGTTAGGCTGAGTAATTCGGGAATCCACCCGATCCCCGTTCGCGTTGTCATACCTTCCACGGGTACACTAAAATATAGTGCTCAACATTTGCCACTCAGAATACGCACTTTTCGTTGAACCCTCACCCCTGAACCATCACACTCAAACTTTCAACGAGTTGGGAGTTACCCTATCAATTAAATGAGAGAAAGGTTAACATAAGTTAATAGAAAGATAGATCGTCGCAAATTATAAAGGGCGCAGACTGGAGGAAACGATAGTTTACGGCTGGTTTCGATCGAATCCAGTCCACTGTTACCAGTCACCAGACAAAAATATAGGAGATCGTTAAAACGTGAATAATAAGAAGTGGAGAAATGCTGGACTATATGTCCTGCTAGCGGTTGTAGCGATCGCTCTAGCAACCACATTTATAGAAAAACCAGCCCAAACACAAAAAAGACTCAAGTATAGTGAGTTTATTCAAGAAGTCAAACGGGGTGACATCGAGAACGTAGGATTGAGCGCAGATCGCACCAAAGCAGCGATTCAGGCCAAAGACGGCACCAAAATGACCGTCGATCTACCACCCAACGATCCTCAACTGATCAACATTTTGACAGCTAATGTCAAAGGAAACATTTACGTATTACCACAGAATGATGATAGCGTCCTATTCCGAGTGTTGAGTAGCTTATTCTTCCCCGTCTTATTACTCGTCGGTTTATTCTTCCTGCTTCGTCGCGCTCAAAGTGGCCCAGGAAACCAAGCAATGAACTTTGGCAAATCCAAAGCCAGAGTCCAAATGGAACCCCAAACCCAAGTCACATTTGGGGATGTTGCCGGAATCGACCAAGCGAAACTAGAACTAGCTGAAGTAGTAGACTTCCTCAAAAATGCCGATCGGTTTACCGCTCTCGGTGCGAAAATTCCTAAAGGTGTCCTGTTAGTCGGCCCTCCAGGTACTGGTAAAACCCTCCTCGCTCGTGCTGTAGCGGGTGAAGCTGGCGTACCATTCTTTAGTATTTCCGGTTCCGAATTCGTCGAAATGTTCGTCGGTGTAGGTGCATCCCGCGTTCGCGACTTGTTCGAGCAAGCCAAAGCTCAAGCTCCCTGTATCGTCTTCATCGATGAGATCGATGCAGTGGGTCGTCAGCGGGGCGCAGGACTCGGTGGTGGTAATGATGAGCGGGAACAGACCCTCAACCAATTACTCACCGAGATGGACGGATTTGAGGGCAATACGGGGATTATTATCATCGCCGCAACCAACCGTCCTGATGTACTTGACTCCGCTCTACTACGTCCTGGTCGTTTCGATCGTCAAGTTGTAGTAGATCGTCCAGATTACGCTGGTCGTTCCGAAATCCTCAATGTTCATGCTCGTGGCAAAACTCTCGCCAAAGATGTAGATCTCGATCGGATTTCCCGTCGTACCCCTGGTTTCACAGGTGCAGATTTGGCCAACCTCTTGAACGAAGCAGCAATTCTCGCCGCACGTCGTAGTTTGACCGAAATCTCGATGGATGAAGTCAACGATGCGATCGATCGCGTCCTCGCAGGGCCAGAGAAAAAAGACCGCGTAATGAGCGAGAAGCGCAAAACCCTCGTAGCTTACCACGAAGCTGGTCATGCGATCGTCGGTGCCTTGATGCCCGATTACGACCCCGTACAGAAGGTTAGCATCATCCCTCGTGGTAATGCTGGTGGTTTAACTTGGTTCGTACCTAGCGAAGATCGTCTATCTAGCCGCTCCTACCTCCAAAACCAAATGGCTGTAGCACTCGGCGGACGCATTGCCGAAGAACTAATCTTTGGTGACGAAGAAGTCACTACTGGCGCGTCGAGCGATTTACAACAAGTCGCCCGCATCGCTCGTCAAATGGTGATGCGCTTCGGCATGAGTGAAAAACTCGGCCCCGTCGCCCTCGGTCGTCAACAAGGTAACATGTTCCTCGGTCGCGATATCGCTTCCGAACGTGATTTCTCCGAAGAAACTGCGGCGGTAATCGATGATGAAGTCAGCGAATTAGTTGCAGAAGCTTATCGTCGTGCGAAGGAAGTCTTAGTTGACAACCGACAAGTTTTGGACAAACTAGCTGATATGTTGGTTGAGAAAGAAACTGTTGATTCTGAAGAGCTGCAAGAGTTGCTTGCTACCAATGATGTGAAAATGGCAGCAATTGCTTAATTCATCGCAACTGCGAAGTTAGTTAGAATAGCTAATTCAGAAACCCGACTTTTTTAGAAAAGTCGGGTTTCTTTGCGTCTATTACTTTTCAATTCGGTTTGGACTAGGAGACAGAAACTAACCTGATTTACGGACAAAACTCCTGAAACGTCGAAAAATCGTAGGTTGGGTTGCGTAGGAAAAAGATTTGTCCGTCAATCAGAAACTAATATTAGTGACATCATATACACTATGAAAGTGCCCTCAAATAAATTAGTTGCTCAGAACAAAATGGCAATTCCAATTTATAATTTTTTTGCAGCTTACTATCATCGATCGGCGATAATTATTTTGCTAGTTGGTTTCTTGATGAGGCTAGTTATTTCGATTTGGCTGCATCCAGGATTTGACGAAGCTTATTATTATCTTTACACTCTCCATCCCGATTGGAGTTATTTCGATCATCCACCGCTGGTTGTTTTAACTACTGGTTTTGGGGTGTGGTTGACAGGCTCCGTATCCCAATTTACGATTCGGATTGGGACATTATGTTTGTATACATTCTCATTAATTTTTCTATATCTAGCCGCCCTGCAATTATACAGTCTCAAAGTTGCCAAAATTACTTTGGCGATCGCGTCGGCTATCCCAATTTTTCAGATTGCCTTTGGGGTCTTAAATATTCCCGATAGTCCGCTGATATTGTTCTGGGCGATCTCATTATGGTTGGCGGCGCAGGAATTTTTTAGAGAGCGAGTTTATCAGCCTAGCTATCGACTAACACTAATATGTTTATCGATCGGTTTAGCTTGTCTGGGCAAATATCATGGATTTATTTTAGGCTTTGGTTTATTTGGATTTTGTTTTTCTAATGCCAAATATCGCCCAGCTCTCACCTCACGCTGGTTATTATTGGGCATCCCGCTGTTTTGCCTCACTATCTCGCCGATATTGTACTGGAATATGAACCATGACTGGGTATCATTTCGGTTTCAATCTGCGCGAGCTGTACCGAATACTGGGTATCAGATCGATCGAGTCTTAACCACTCTATTAATAGAGATGCTATATTTATTTCCAACTTTTGGCTTGCCCTTACTATGGGCGACTATCCGCGCTACCATCCAGCAAATTGGGAATTTTAATTGGCTGCAATATCCTAGATCTGAACCAAAAGAAGATTTGGCCAAAAGAGGATTATTATTATGGCTTTCACTGCCATTAATTATCGGGTTTACCATTATTAGTGGCTACCAACAAATCTTACCAGCTTGGAAAGTACCTGGATATTGGTCGGCAACAATGCTGTTTGCCGAACGATTGGCGATCGATCCTCATCCTGCCGATCGGCGGCAATCTCGCTGGTTTTTTGGATCGATTTCGACGATAATGGTTCTAGTATCTATTGCACTAGTTCATATCGCCGATGGGACATTTCAGATCCCTAGCAAATCGGCAATTGTCGGATTATTACCAGTTAGCCAAGACAACTCGACACAAATGATTGATGTCGAACAATTACGTCAAGGATTTAGCAATAATCCTCAACTAGATTTAGCTCTGAAAAAAGCAGACTTTATATTTACCAATCGCTACTATGTGGGCGGACATATTGCTATGGCGATCGAACCCATCTATCATAAACCAATTACCTGTTTTGATGAGGATCCCCGTGGCTTTGCCTTTTGGTCGAAACCAGATCGGTGGGTCGGTAAAAATGCGATTTATCTGAGTACTAAGACTTTTAAAGTAGATTTAGATGCTAAAAATATTTACCCTAGTTACTTTAGCAGCCTAACTAAACTTGGTGAAATCCCCATCCTTCGCGGCGGAATCATCGTCGAAACTTTTAGTGTTTATCAAGCTCAAAATATGCTCAAATCTTTTCCTCGTCCATATGGAAATGAAGTAGGGGTAAACCTTGTGGGTACCCAAGGGTTAAAGAATTAACATGCATAACAACTGCTGCAAGATGTGAGCATGTATGGCGATCCTAAATTAAAATCTAGATCTCGACTTCCTAATCTCTGCGCCCTCTGCGCCTTTGCGGTTAAAAAATCTTGAAAATCATTTAGGATCGCTATATATCTGCCTTGAATTGAATCTAGTATTTTTTTGCAGATCTTGCAAATGAGAAACCTTGAAAATATGATGATTGATACAAAGCGCGATCTATTATTACCAGTACCTCAAGGCTCATTAGTAATTAACAATCGATCTACAAGCAACCTAAAACTTTCCTTGATAATTCCGACCTTCAATGAAAGTCAAAACATCCAGGAGATCGTCAGAATTTTATGCAGACTACTCGATCGGATTATTCCAGATAATTATGAACTAATCGTCGTTGATGATGATAGTCCTGATTTTACTTGGGTATTAGCTTGCAAATTAATACCAGATTATCCGCAATTACACGTCATGCGCCGCGAAACGGAACGAGGACTTTCTACAGCCGTAATTCGTGGTTGGCAGGCTGCTAAAGGCGAAATTTTAGGCGTAATTGATGGCGACTTACAGCATCCTCCAGAAATTATAGGCCAATTGTGGAGCGAAATGGAGAAAGGTGCTGAATTGTCAGTTGCAAGTCGGAACATTCAAGGTGGAGGGGTCAGCGAATGGAGTATAATTCGCAGATTTTTATCTCGTGGGGCACAAGTGTTAGGCTCGATCGTTTTACCAGAAGTCATTGGTCGTCTTTCCGATCCGATGAGTGGTTATTTTATGGTGCGGCGCAGTGCTATTTTTGATAAAGTACTGAGTCCGATCGGGTATAAAATATTAATCGAAGTAGTTGCTAGAGGTAAGATTAAATCGATCGCGGAAAGTGGTTATATATTCAGAGAGAGGCTTGCAGGCACAAGTAAAGTTACTTGGACACAGTATGTTGAATATCTTCAACATTTAGTCAGGCTCCGGTTTTCATTATGGCCGATTCGTAGATTTGTGCGATTTGGAGTAGTCGGATTTAGTGGTATTTTTGTCGATTTTGGGGTGTTTTATCTGTTGAGAACATTTTTAGATTTGCCTTTGACTCTCAGTAGTATGTTATCTTCGGAAATAGCAATAATTAATAATTTCTTATGGAATGATGCTTGGACTTTTGCCGATACTTCTAAAGGGCAAAGGGGAATTCATCAAAGGTTAAAAAGATTTGCGAAGTTCAATTGCATTTGTCTTGTTGGGATGTTTTTGAACGTCTCAATTGTGAATCTACTATTTAATGTATTTTACATAAATGAATATTTAGCAAAGCTAATTGCAATTGTCATGGTTACATTATCAAATTTCTGGTTGAATTCAAAACTGAGTTGGCGAGATGATTGACTGAAAAAAGTTTTTTTCAAGCCCAGACATGTGATGTCTCGATAATAGACCTCCTGCGAAAGTAAAAGCACAATCATTTTCAATACCGTTTTCATCTAAAATTCCCCCTGTCTTGAAAAGGTGCTTCACTTGGGGAAACCCCAAGAACGCACTTTTCGCTATTCCCTATTCCCTATCCCCTATTCCCTG
>JANMEL010000209.1:0-22618 GCA_031376885.1 Chamaesiphon sp. OTE_70b_metabat_96
CGCTCCCAAAGATGCGGTTTCCACTCGGTAGGGGCAATTCATGAATTGCCCCTACCGAGTGGGAACCAGGTCGATAGTACTTTTCAAACAGCTTCTAAGTTTGATGAAACTATGCCCGATCGAACTTAGGCGATCTGTCTAAAATCGATATCCTCCCCCGATATTTACTAATCCATACTGCCCTGTTTTATAGTTAGCATTCAACGAAATATTGTCGGTAGCATTATAGTCAACACCAGCCTCAAAATAACCACCCCCTCTACCACTGGCAGTACCTGTCGTATTGACTTCCAGCAATCCGAAGCCTAAATAAGGTACCAACCCAGATTGGGGAATACTAAAATCGTAAGTAACAGTTCCACCATATACAGTTGCATTACCTGTACTCGAATTCGCAAATTGAATAAATGGTCTCACCGAAACACTATCTATAACTCTAAACTTGGAATTGACACCATATAAAGTTGTCCCGTTTGTGAAACCAATACTGGGGCCAATATAGTTTGAATTTTCTTCTACCGCACTCGCACTACCGATTGATAGTATCATCAAAGCAGAAGAAGTCGCTGCTAAAATAGAAAACTTCAAGCCACGGGAAAAAATTTGAACGGATTTGAGACTGTTAAACATAAAAATTTTAGCTTGGCTATGGCGATTACCTACGGTACGCTACGCGAACGATTTATATGCAACTAAGTGCATAACTAGACTATATATGCACTTAGTTGCATACGTCAACTACCAATAGCAACTTTTGCGGCTGGCTCATACCCTATCTCATGAAATATGGCTTTATCTCATGCTCTTCTAGCTGCCCTACACAATGCCCCTTGTAGTGGTTATGACCTAGCCAAAAAATTTGATGGCTCGGTAGGCTTTGTGTGGAGTGCCAGTCATCAGCAGATTTATCGTGAGTTGAGCAAACTCGAAGCCCAAAACTATATATCATCTTCCATCGTGCCCCAATCCAATCGCCCCGACAAAAAAGTTTATGCAGTGACAGCATTAGGGCAGGAGTATTTGGGAAAATGGATTGCGATACCTACTGTAATAAACCCAATCAAGGATGATTTACTCGTAAAATTGTTTGCAGGCGAATTGGCAGAGCCATCAGTAATATTGGCTGAATTAGAGCACCATCGCGCTCAACATCAAGATTTGTTGGATGCTTGTAAATCGATCGAGCAGCATGTATTTAATGATGTCTCCAAGCTCGATTTGAATCGTCGCTATCGATATCTTGCTGTTAGGCAAGGAATTCGGATCGAAACTGAGTGGTTAGAGTGGTGCTCTGAGGCGATCGAATTAATTACTGCCAGCATGAAAAAAGACCTAAAATAAATTTAGCTAATCATAAATCATCAAAAAAACTTACGCGATCGAATTTTTAGCTCGATTTGTGTAAGCAGGTGGGGACAAATTGCAATTTGCTATATTACCGAGGTAGATATATTTCACATATGAAGATAATCGAGTTAGAAATTGTAAGCAATATTAGCACCGAAATTAAAACTGGTACCTGTACTTTGAATATCGCTTGAATCGATTCTTATCCCTCTGTAGAAATTATATGTCGCGTTGATTCCAGCCGTGAGATCGGGTGTAAGTGCAAAATCAGTACCTGCTATTAATCCAACAGTAATCTCGTTAATAGGAATGTTAACTGCTGTAAATCCAAAGCCATTAGTTGCGATACCTTGAACAGATCCTGAGCTAGTCAAAATTCTGGGGCCAACATATCCAGTTGTTTTGAGATCGGGAGATTTGAACTCATAGGTTGCAGCTATTCCATAAGCTGAGATAGAACCAGTGTTTATAGTATCGGCGATGGTGTTAATTGCACTTGCCGAATAGACTGAGCCAAGAGATTTCGTTAGGTTGCTGGTGGTGACAGTAGGTTTATAACCGAATAAAAATATTGGTCTAACAGAAAATTGTTCGCCGAGCTTATATTTGCCTGTAATGCCAAAATTTGTACCGCTCCCGCCAAATTGAATCGCTGGGCCGATCGAGTATTTCTTGTCACGTACTGGAGGATTAACGGGTGTTTGTGGTGGTTTTTCTGATGATTTTTCGGCGGGAGTTTCTACTGTTGGTAATTCTGTTGGAGCAGGGACTTCTTGAGCAAATGCGCTACCTGGAATCAGAATCGATGCTATGGCTACGATCGCGATTAATTTTGCAAGTTTCATAATTAATTTCGTAAATCGATTGGAACGTTGACATCATCTTATTGGGGGTGGTTTAAGAGAATATTCCAATCGATCGAAATTATATTTGAAATTATATCCATCTGTTAGAGATGAAACGCTCTATCTATCTAACTTTCGGGCTGATAAAAATGTCTGAAAATATTTTTTTCTCATCCTGACCCCTGACATCTGACCCCTGTGCTATTCGCTCAATATGGATAACTGTTCGCCGTCATCTTTACCAACACTCAAACCCAAATGCTTTCGAGCCGCCGCAGTCACTACGCGGCCTCTAGGAGTGCGATGAAGGTAGCCGATTTGGAGTAAATAAGGTTCGTAGACTTCTTCGATCGTATGGCTGTCCTCGCCCGTTGAAGCTGCCAATGCGTCTACCCCCACTGGGCCACCATTAAACTGTTCTACCATTGTGGTGAGTAATAATCGATCGGTCCAATCCAAGCCTAATGGGTCTACATTATATATTTCTAAGGCGGTGCTGGCGACAGCTCGATCGATCGAGACATGTTGTTTTACCTGTGCATAGTCTCGCACTCGTTTTAGTAGCCGATTGGCAATTCGGGGTGTACCACGCGATCGTCTGGCGATCTCAGCAGCACCATCTGGAGTTATAATTGTTTGCAGGATGGTTGCTGTTCGTTGAACGATCAGAGTCAATTCATCCACATCATAAAAGCGGAGTTTCTGAATTAGCCCGAATCTGTCACGGAGTGGTGATGTTAATGCACCTACTTTCGTCGTCGCACCAACTAGGGTGAATTTCGGTAGGGGAATGCTCCTGATTTTTGCTGTCGAACCCTTGCCTACGGTAATATCCAACCGAAAATCTTCCATCGCTGGATAGAGAATCTCCTCTGTCATCCGAGGCAACCGATGAATCTCATCGATAAATAAAATATCCCCTGGTTGCAATCCCATCAATAGTCCCACAATATCACGGGGACGTTCTAGTGCAGGTGCTGCGGTAATTTTACAGTTTACTCCCATCTCTGTTGCCAAAATTAGGGACATGGTGGTTTTCCCTAGTCCTGGTGGGCCGTAAAATAAGAGATGATCGAGAGATTCTCCCCGTACTTTTGCCGCTTGGATGGCAATATCTAGTACGCCTTTGAGATCTTTTTGACCGATGTATTCGGCTATACTGCTTGGTCTGAGGGTTTCTTCTTGGATCTTTTCGTCAGAGTTGGTATGTTCTGCTTTGAGGATCTCTAAGTCAGGAGTAGTTAAATCTGTTGACGGAATAGGTTTTTTTGGATTGCGCTTTTGGCGATCGTTTTGTTCGGGGTTGGGTTGTTTTGAGGAGATAATCGCCATATCGGGGAGTAGAGGAATTATCTATCATTATCTAGGGGATAGGGGATAGGGGGTAGGGAATAGGGGGAACCCTAGACATAAAAACGCCGCTGCCTTGAAAGGGTGCTTCACTCAGATAAACCCCAAGACTGCACTTTTCGCTAACCCCTAACCCCTAACCCCTATCCCCTATCCCCTAATCCGTATTATTGATGTCAAATCTTGTCCGAAAGCTGCCATATTTGATCCAATATTGCTTGAGATTGTGGTGGGGGGTGTGTAAACTGGCTCTGGCATGATATAAAACTACTTGACGACGATCGCCGATCCAGATTTTGCCGATCGATTCGACTGAGATGATCGTACCACCGAGAGCTGTGATACAGTCATCAAATCGTTCGATCGCTGTGTAGTCAACAGTCTCAAATACAAAGAAGTTCCCAGAGTAGATCGCATGGCGACTGCGAATCCAGCATTGTAGCTTCTTTTCAGCGATAGGTGGTAGCATTGCGACATTACGATCGTGAGGCTCATGGTTGCTAATGATTACAATCGTGAGAGATTTAGTGCCGATCGTCAAATTAAGTTTTTGCTCTACTCAATCGTAGAACAAAAACTCATAAAAAATCACACCAAATATGTGTGATTTTTAGACAACTTCAGTAATGCTAACGATTTTCCCAGAGGTACGATTGATCCGTTGAATTTGGGCAGTCATATTGTCTCCCGCAACTAGGTATGTACTAGTACTTACCCGTCGGCGAGTGTCAAATTTAGAACCTGTAACTAGAATCTTGAAAGTCTTTTTATTAGCTTCCCCAGAGCCACCGAGATTCACGCTGGGAGCTGAAACTTTGTTGGTGCTATTGGTGGCGACTGCATACACAAGCTGAGATGATTTTACCGCACTACTGATTTGGGAAGGCCCACGGTTGAGTGCAAACATCCGGTTGTAGGTAACTTGACTTTGACCGACTTCAGTCATCGCTCCACGATTGGAAGGTACCAAATCTTCACCAAATAGGTTTTGGTACTCATCACTATCCACGTAGGAGTCAATTTCGGCATCATAACCATGTTCGATACAACGAACGATATGCTCGGAAATCTCAGCTTGAGACTGAGGCGCACGCCCCAGGAAGTGCATAAAGTTTAGCTCGACGAAACGATAAGGGGCGCATTTCTCGAAGTAGCGAGAGCGGTAAAATTCAGATTTACCTACAGCGCGAACAAAATCACGAACTGAGAAAGTGCCATTTGCCAATTGTGACTCGGCTGAAACCAAACGCTCGCTATCCATCATATGGGGATTGCCCAATACTTGCTTGTAGATAGCCCGAATTAGGGATTGCACCTCATTAGCAGAATCGCTTTGAAAGCGTTGTGTTGAGTTGGCGGCGATCGCTATACTAACCATATTATTCAATTGCTCCACTTAAAATCGATTGGATTGACTACTGCTGTATAAATCCTAGACAAGTCTAGTCATTAGACTGAAACGGCAAGCCCTGCCGCCAAAATATTATGCGCTGCGTTTAAATCAAGGACTGAGTATTTGTGAAATATTTCAATCTATTTTTTTAGCATCAGCGAGTTATAGGCACTTTTTAAAAACTTGAGGATGAAATGCAAGACATTTCACTTCACCGTTTCTAGCATCTCATATGGATCCCCAATCGATCGACAAGGATGATTTATCGTTAATAAATCTTAATCTAGAAACGATAGTTTTACGAGTTGAAATCGCTATAAGCTATGCTAGGGAAAGGGGAGGGCATTATGAGAATCGTTCGGTTACATTAGCTGGTACAATGTGGTGCGTTGGCGGTAATCACGATCGATCTCCCGAATCGCACGTTGTAGATCTTCAACTGTTTGGGATGTACCGCCTTCGGCTCCTGCCATCGTCGTAATATGCTCTTCCATCAACGTTCCGCCCAAATCGTTACATCCCCAGCTTAGGGCAGTTTTCGCGCCTTCTAGACCCAATTTGACCCAACTGGGTTGATGATTGGGGATATAGTTACCGAGAAAAATTCGGGCGACGGCGGTTAGTAATAAGTTATCGGCTAAAATTGGTTGATCTCGATTGACTCGACTGCGGAGGGGCGCGGGTGCGGATTTGCCGACGAAGGGGAGGATGATAAATTCGGTGATGCGGGTAGGATAGTGATGTTCGTTGGCTTGTTGTTGGATCTGTTTTAGACGATCGAAATGGGCGATTTGCTGTGTGGGTGTTTCGATATGCCCAGTTAAGATGGTACTAGTTGTGGGCATCCCCAATTGGTGGGCAGTGGTGATGATTTCAATCCAGGTTGCGCTATCGATTTTTTCAGGGCAAATTATCCGCCGGATGCTATCGTCTAATACTTCTGCTGCTGTACCTGGCATGGAGCCTACTCCCGCCTGTTGGAGGGCGATAATTACATCCCCATAGCTCAATCCATCTTGACGGGCGATAAATTCGATTTCCTGGGGGGAGAAGGCGTGAAGGTGGAGCTGGGGAAAGGTGGTTTTGATGGCGGTAACTAATTCTACATAATAGGTTAGCGATCGACCATTAATTTTTGCCCCTGGATGCAATCCACCTTGCATACAGATTTCGGTGGCTGAGAGTGCGACAGCATCAGCGGCTTTGGCTAATATCTCTGCTGTTGTCAGCCAAAAAGCACCCTCTGTACCTTCATCTCTGCGAAAGGCGCAGAAACTGCAATGCTGTTCGCAAATATTGGTAAAGTTGATATTGCGGTTGATAACGTAGGTGACTGTATCGCCGACTTGGATGTGACGCAATTTATCAGCGGTGAGTCGAATTTTTTCGATAATATCGGGAGCAGTTTGAGTGAGCAGAATGAGCGCGTCTGCGGTAGAGATATCTTCGCCTTGTAGGGCTAGTTCGAGAATGCGATCGATTATGTTAATGTCTGAAGCAGTTGGTGAGGTGATAATTTCAGACATGATGTGAGTTTTAGCTATAGTTGGTAATTATTGACTGTATTTTTCGGCTGTTTCTAACCATAGAGCGAGAACAATTTGCAACTCTTCTAGAGCTGCGTCTACTGTTTCTCCTTGTGCCAAGCAGCCTTTCAATGTTGGGATTTCGGTAACATAGCCACCTTCTGCACAGGGATAGGTTATGGTTGGATATTCCATTAGTCATCCTCCTCTAGTTCTGTGTCTGCTCGATCGATTAATTCCAAAACTTTTTCGACGTAGATTGCTTTTACTTTGCTGTTATTAACTGGAATCACGAAAATTGTTTCGGCATATATAAAAATATGGTGAGTCTCTGTGACTCTATCCAAGTAAAATCCCTCATATTCAAGTAAGTTCCGAAGATCGCCAAAGGTTGTATTCTGGGGGTTGTCTGTTAATCGATCGATTAGTTTCTCTCTTTTGCCCATGTTCTAAATAGGGTGTTGGTGCGTAGGTTGGGTTGAGCTAATGCGAAACCCAACCGATGTTTGAACAATTTTGTCAAATTTTGTCAATCAATTGTCGATCGATCGGCTAAGATAAAATATGCGATCGAGATCGAGCTAGCCATCTACTTCTCGATTAATCATCGCATTTCCACCGACCTTACTTGCCAACCAACTCAATAATGCAACGACAAAAATAGCTGTGAATGTGGCAATTACTGCGTAAGTGTATAGAGCTGATAAAGAAGCTGCATCGCCCAAGAACTTTTTAAAAGTAGCCTTGATAGCATCATTCCAAGCAAGTGCGGCAACAAAACCAAGAGAAGCAGATGCTAAAGTAATCATGGTTTGTAGCAAAGAACGAATTGTCGTCAGGGAACGGAGGCGTAAATCAGCTTGTCTAGACATAATGTTCGTTGGCGTAGCCTGCCGGAGGTAATCGATAAATTTTGTGACTCCATTATACGTCAACCAAGTCCCCAAGTAGCTCCGTGAATGTTGGGTTTTCTCCAAAGGAGATGCTACGCTTACGAGGCTCAACCCAACCTACGCAAGTTATTTAATCCTTATCCCTTAGCAGAATCGGACAATATCCAACGAACACAGGAACTCTTTAGTAACGTTTAAATTAAAATCGAATGTTGTTGAAATTAGCAGTTGATTTATAGTTGCTATTATCAAATATTTTGACTCGATCGAGACTATTATTTTGATGAAAATGATTTTTAAAAAATATCGATCATTCGTCGATTTCTTGGAGAGCTAGAGCAATTTCTTCGGGATGAGCTGAGGCATAATCCCAGGCGGCGGCTAAGTCAGTAGCTGTAAGCTGAGGGTATACCTGAAGGATATCCCCATCACTATAGCCAATATCCTTGGCATTTACGACTTCCCAGACAGCAATCTGGGTAGTGCCGATTCGAGCTTCACCACTACTGATTTCTAGCGGCTTGGCAATTTCGGGCTGGATACTCTCCAAGCTCTGAGTCAATAATTGGATGACTTGTCGTTTTTCAGTGGGAGTCAGGGCGATTAGCTTGGATTCTAGGTCTTTCAGGGTCATAATTTAAGATAGCAGCACAAAATATATTTTCCATTATGCCCCACCGCCATCTTGATGAGAGTAGCAAATACAAATCCTTTCAACTTCCAGGTTCGCGCCCCCATTATAATCCCGATCGACCCGGACAAGTAGAGCATATTTGTCTGGATCTTAGATTAGATATTCTCAATCAGAGTTTTGCGGGGAGTTGTATGATTCAGCTCAAACCAGTGCGAAATGGGATTGAGTCACTTACTCTCGATGCAGTGAATTTGAATATTCATAGTGTGGAAATTGGCGGAATCAGTCATGAGTTTAATTATGACGGCGAACTGCTACATATTCCGATGAAAATCGATGTGATATCGGGGAAGTTATTAAAGATTCTCATCAATTATGGTGTAGATAAGCCTCAGCGAGGGTTGTATTTTATTCAGCCTGACGAACATTATCCTGATAAGCCTACTCAAGTATGGACGCAGGGTGAGGATGAGGATTCTCGCTTTTGGTTCCCTTGTTTTGATTATCCTGGGCAATTGGCAACTTCGGAAATCAAGGTGCAGGTACCTGATGATTTTATTGCTGTGTCTAATGGGGAGTTGGTTGGAACTGAAATAGTTGGCAAGGAAAAGGTTTATCACTGGTTGCAGAAAGAGATTCATCCGACTTATTTGATGACTCTGGCTGTTAGTCGATTTGCGGAAGTTGCTGATAGTTGGAATGGTAAGCCTGTCACTTATTATGTGGAAAAAGGCCAGGAAGAATCAGCTAAACTGAGTATGGGCAAAACTCCCCAGATGATTGAGTTCTTTAGTGAGAAGTTTGGTTATCCTTATCCTTTCCCTAAATATGCTCAGGTTTCTGTGGCTGATTTTATCTTTGGCGGGATGGAAAATACTTCGACAACTTTGTTGACGGATCGCTGTTTGCTAGACGAACGAGCATCTTTAGATAACTTGAATACTGAATTTTTAGTTGCTCATGAATTGGCACATCAATGGTTTGGCGATCTAGTCGTAATCAAACATTGGTCGCACGCTTGGATCAAGGAAGGGATGGCTTCCTATTGTGAGGTATTGTGGTCAGAACATGAGTATAATAAAGATGAAGCTGCCTATTATTTGCTGGGTGAAGCTGAGAGCTATTTAGCAGAAGATAGCGGTCGTTATCGGCGGCCGATCGTCACTAATATCTATCGTGAAGCGATCGAATTATACGATCGACATTTATATGAAAAGGGTGCTTGTGTCTATCATATGATTCGGACAGAATTGGGGGATGAATTGTTCGATCGATTCGTCCATACTTTTGTCCGTGACAATGCTCATAAAACTGTCGAAACGATCGATCTATTACGAGCGATCGACAAATCCACAGGTAAGAATTTAGCCTTCCTCTTCGATCAATATGTCTATCGTGGTGGACACCCAGATTATAAAGTCGCCTATAGTTGGGATGGGGATAGTAAACTCGCCAAACTTACCGTGACTCAAACTCAAGGTAAAGATGGCATTCATACTCTAGACAATGACCTTTTCGATCTAAAAATACCCATTGGTTTCGGTTATATTAAAGATGATGTCGCCGATGTGAAAGTTACCAAAATTCGCGTCTACGAAAAAGAACAAGTACTCTACTTTCCCCTCGAAACAAAACCAGATTTCATCAGCTTTGATGTGGGCAATAACTATTTAAAAACCATCAGCCTCGAATACCCACTACCCGAACTCAAAGTACAGCTCAAGTCAGATCCAGACCCAATTTCGCGGATTTATGCAGCAGTCGCGATCGCCAAAAAAGGCAACCTCGAAGCCGTCAACGCACTCACCGATTGTCTCGCCAACGAGGAATTCTGGGCTGTCAGACTCGAAGCTGCACAACAACTAGCTACCATCAAACTCGATCTCGCCGTCACCAACTTAGTCGCTAAAATTGGTGATGAAAATGCTTTTGTGCGCCGTGGAATTGTAGCGGAATTGGCTAAAATCAAAACACCAGCAACCTACGCCGCGATCGAACAAATTGTCGAAGTAGGAGATGCCAGCTACTACGTCGAAGCCGCAGCTTGCCGCGCTCTGGGTGGGATGACAACCGCTAGCCTCAAAGACAAACAAGAAGAAGCAACTAACCTACTAATTGATGTCCTAAATACCCGCTCCGGCTGGAATGAAGTAGTACGCGCAGGTGCCATCGGCGGTTTGAGCAAAATGTCCGATTCTCCCATTGCCCTTAATACCATCCTAGAATACGTCAAACCAGGAATACCCCAATCGCTCCGTTTGAATTCAATTCGTGCCCTTGGAGGGATTTCTCAAGGTCAATCCGAGGCAAATATTACGGCGATCGTCGAGAAGTTTTCCGAACTTGCTCGCGAATCATTCTTCCTCACCCAAGTAGCAGTAGTTGGTGGCTTGAGTCAAATGGAAACCGTCAAAGCGATCGGCGTATTGCAAAGTTTAGCAGGTTGCAGTCCCGATGGACGAGTCAAACGGATGGCTGATGAAGGTGTTCAAACAGTCCAAAAGAAAATCGGTTCGGATCGAGCAGTCAAACAAATTCGGGAGGAATTAGAAGAAGTCAAGAAAACTAATCAGGAGCTAAAAAGTCGGCTAGAAAATCTAGAAGCAAAAAGTAATTAACGTAGATCGGGGCGGGCACAAAACCACGCCCCTACAGGTTAACTATGTAGGGGCGTTGTCTTGTGCCCGCCCTGGATTCTTGCTTTCTTCAGGAATGGGTATCGATCGATTGTTGTACAGACTCATGGCTTTTTCTACGCCTTGTTTGAGACTGAGTTCGATCGAGTCGTTTGTTAGTTCGATTACTTCTTTGACGATGGGGGTTTCTTCACCAGAAAATTTACCCAAAACGTGTGAGATGGTATCTTTTTCGCCCGAACTTTTGCCGATACCAATTCGCACTCTAGGAAAGTTTTGAGTACCTAGATGGGATATAATTGATTTCATCCCATTGTGTCCACCAGCAGATCCAGATAGGCGAAGTCTGATTTTTCCGAGGGGTAAATCGAGATCGTCGTAGACTACCATTACTGATTCTGGCGGTAGCTTGAACCAATCGATCGTTGCACGTACCGATTGCCCAGATAGGTTCATAAATGTCTGGGGTTTTAGTAGTCTGATTCTGACATTATTATTGCCGAAACCTTCTCCATAAATACCTTGAAATTGTTTGCGATCGGCAAAGCCAATTTGCCACCGTTTACTAATACTATCTAATAAATCAAATCCCACGTTATGCCTAGTTTGGGCATATCTCGCACCAGGATTTCCTAGTCCGATAATTAACTGTGGGATTATTATTTCTTCGCTCATCTTGGTATTTTATTTTCAGTTAAAACTAAGCTTGTGGGCATTTCCCACCCTACATCTTTCACTATGAACAATCGATATTAATCCAAAATCCAAAATCAAAACAGTCGATCGAGTACGATTTTCTGTGCTGCGGGCATTTGTCCATAGCAGAAGATGCAAGGTATTTCTGGTGGGAGATGGGGTGCAAAGTCTGCCATTAGGTAGGGGCTACCGTAGATGATTAATGCTTGTAATTGGTTATTTGCTAATAATTTTTCAAATAGTGTTTTAGCTCTCGATGTAATGCCTAAGCCGCCGGAGAATGGGCTAGTACGAATGAAGAGTTGTAGGATGGCTGGTTCGTCGTCTGGTTGAATTGCTATTACGGGGCTATGGCGGTTGATTAGTTGGAGTTTATAACCGAGTTTGGCGGGGATGATAATGGCTGGAGCACTGCGACTCAAAAAGGTGCTGTCGAGAATTTCTTCTAGCACGACGATGTTTCTACCTGGAAGTGGTTTGAGCGGAAAATTGCCTTGAGTAGTTAGGGAATCTTTGAGGATATTTTCACTAATAACCATCGTCTCAACTTTTGCTAAACTAGTCAAAGTTTCTGGTTGATTATTAACTGGAGATTGAGTCAAAGTAACCCCATCCCAGTTTTTAAATACTTTTTGTTTCGATCGCCAAATCCGCCCGACGCTGGCTTTGATTTGTTCGGCACTAATTCGCCCAGATGCTACTGCCGCACATACAGCTTCGATCGCTAGCTCTGGATTGACAGGCATCAGAATGATATCGGAGCCAGCAGCTACCGCCATTACGGGAGCTTCATCTGCGCCATATTTATTCGTAATTGCACCCATTACGAGCGCGTCGGTACTGATTAAACCGTCAAAGCCTAAATTATGCCGCAATTCTTCGGTCATAATCCGGTACGATAGCGTTCCTGGTAAATCCTTATCGAGGGCAGGAATCATCAGATGGGCACTCATCACACTATCTACCCCAGTCTCAATCGCCGCTCGAAATGGGGGCAACTCGATTGATTCTAATCTCGCTCGATCGTGCTCTATTACGGGCAACTCCCAGTGTGAATCCTTGCCTGTGTCCCCATGCCCAGGAAAGTGTTTTGCACAGGTGAGAACGGGATATTTGGCGGTGCCTTGGATATAGGCTGTTGCTAACTGACTGACGATTTCCGGTGTCTCACCAAAGGCGCGAATATTAATGACTGGATTGGCGGGGTTATTATTGACATCGACGACGGGTGCTAAAATCCAGTTGATGCCGAGGGCGATCGATTCAATTGCCGTAACTTCTCCCATCTGACGAGCATACTCGATCGCTTTGAGCAAATCTGTCTGCGCGATCGCATTTAATGACATTGGCGGTGGAAACCAGGTTGCACCTGCAAATCGTTGCCCTACGCCTTCCTCAATATCTGCGGCGATGAGCAGCGGATATGTTGCCCAAGCTTGCAATTGCTGGATTCTGAGACTCAATTCGCCAGCATTCCCACCCCAGAATATCACACCACCCACACCGAGATCGGCAATCCAGTGTTTCAGGGTGGTTCGATCGGATTCTCCAAATTCAGGATACTGGATCTGATGGTCGAATAAATGGCTAGAGGCTCTTACCACCACCATTTGGGCTACTTGCTGGGCGAGTGAAAGTCGATCTAAATCGGGGAAATTCATGAGCGGCACCTAGAGCATCGTCAATTACTATAGCAGTGGATAGTGGCTAGTGGGTAGTCGGCGGTAAATAGATAAAACGATCGAAGGCTGAGGAATTTGTGATGTCCTAATTGGTATGGAGACGCTATATAATCTATGTTTTGTCTGAGCCGATCGGCAAAAATCAGCATTAGCGATTGAATCACTTATAGTCATGAATAATATTGTTGCCGCCTTTTATAAATTTGTCCCGATCGAAGATTGTCAAGATCGTCGTCGAAACCTCCTCGCGATTTGTCGGCAGCAACAGATCAAGGGGACAATTCTTCTCGCTCCAGAAGGAATTAATGGGACGATTTCGGGTACTCGATCGAGCATCGATGTCGTACTAGATTATCTCAAAGCCGATCCTTGTTTTAGCGATTTAGAACACAAAGAATCGATCGCTACAAAAGTTCCATTCGATCGACTCAAAGTCAAGATCAAACGAGAAATCGTCACATTCGGGATTCCTACCATCGATCCGATTCACCACGTCGGCACCTATGTCAAACCTCAAGATTGGAATCAACTAATTGCCAACCCCGATGTCGTCGTAGTCGATACCCGCAATCATTATGAAGTCGAAATCGGTACATTTCAAGGCGCGATCGATCCTCACACCGACTCATTTACCGAATTTCCCGAATATGTCGCTACCCATCTAAATCCCCAGGAACACAAGCAAGTCGCCCTTTTCTGTACTGGTGGCATCCGTTGCGAGAAAGCCACCTCCTACCTCCTCTCACAAGGCTTTGAGGAGGTATATCACCTCCAAGGTGGTATCCTCAAATACCTTGAAGAAGTTCCCGCCGCCGAAAGTCTGTGGGAAGGTGAATGTTTTGTATTCGACGATCGAGTCGCCGTCATCCATGGCTTGGAATCTGGTACCCATCAGCTCTGTTGGGGTTGTGGCAATCCGATTTCGGCAGATGATCTTACCGCACCCCACTACGAACCTGGTATCTGTTGCCCCCGTTGCTATCCCCATCTCACTCCCACCCAACGAGCCAGTCGCACCGAAAGATGGCGACAACTGACCACAATCTCTAGTAAGATCGATTAATTGGCATTAAATTAGGCAAATTCAACAGTTAGATTACATGACCGATCGCCTATTTGAGCTGCTTATTCCAAAACGACCAGTATCACATCAGGCAAAGAATCGTGAGAATTTACAGGCTTGGAAAGATTATATTTACGGTCGTGCAAGAAGTGAATGGAGTGGTGGAACTCCACTCATAAAATCTGGTTTGAGATTGACAATTGTCTTGTAAAGGTGCTTCACTTGGGGAAACCCCAAGATTGCACTTTCCGCTGTTTATTTATGTGATGATTCTCCAGCAGATATAGATAATATTATTAAGCCAATTCAAGATGCTCTTGTCGGGGTTGTTTATGCAGATGATTCACTTATATCTGATGTCGATAGCCATAGAAGATTCCTTTCCGAGGCAATCGATCTCACAAACCTACCCCCACTACTAATCAAAGGTGTTACATTGGGTGAAGAGTGCATTTACATTCGTGTTTGGTTGGCCGAAAATTTGGAGGCATATCTATGAATGATACAACTCAGTCTTTGTACGAACAAAAAATCCAATCTACAGTGAGAGAATTATCGGATAGTGGTTATGAAGTGTCGATCAAACCTTCAATCTCACATTTGCCATTTGATTTAGGTGGTTATCGCCCAAAATTGATTGCTACTAAAGACGATCGAGGTATAATCTTAGAGATTAAAACTAGCCTAAATCGATTATCCGTCGATCGATTTCAAGATATAGCCGAACGGATATCTGAACATCAAGGTTGGCGTTTTTTGTTAATAACTCTCGATGATACTAGCGAAAAAGTATTACTAGCCGATGAAGAAAATCTTAGATCTTGGGCAGATATCCACTCTCAGTTATCCAACTTAGATATACTAATTCGAGATTCATTATTTGAACCAGCACTTTTATTCTTCTGGAGTATTTTAGAAGCTGCATTACGCAAAAGAGCCATTCACCAAAACATTCCTATTTCGCGATTTCCCGAAAAACAACTTCTGAATCATATTTTTTCAAGTGGGGAAATTTCTATACTGGAATTCGACCTCTTCAAAGATTGTTTAGAAATCAGGAATAGATTGACTCATGGAATGTCCACATCCCTCGATCTAAATAAATTAAATCTGGCTAATGCTTCAATTAAAGTTTTAGTAGCAAAATGGAGTGATGAGAGATGACAATGTTTGCTGTTGATGTAGATTATCGTGAATCGGTTGCACTTACCGCAGGAGTAATGTTTAGTGACTGGGAAGATTCTACACCTTTGAGTACATTGACGCTCCCAGTCAATGAGATAGCTGAGTATAAGCCAGGGTATTTTCACAAGCGGGAATTACCTTGCATCATCAAATTATTAGATCGACTAGATAATTTGCCTGAATATATCCCATATTCCGCACTTCAAGAAAGTATTATCCAAATCCAACAGTTTCCGCTCTAGAGACAACACGAATCGCCGCCTCTCTAGCTTCCCCCCCTCACCCCTCACCCCTAAACACTAGAATTTTCGGGTGAATTCTGTGAAGTGCGGAATGTGGGATATATTATTGTCGATGGATATGTTTATCTCGATAATGTGCAGAAACCTGGGCTGGGGAAATATTTGTATGATAGTTTGGAATGTCGATCGATCGTCATTAAATTAATTGAGAATTGAGAATTGAGAATTGAGAATTGCGGAGGTTGCCTCCGTATGTGTTGCACCAAACAGAGGATTTAAACTCCTGCTCCTTGTTAAAATCGACAGAATTTGACAACCTCTAATGGACATTTTGCGACTAAATTTTTATTTTCCATTAAGTTCAGATCGTCCAATTCAACCAATGCAGATAAAGATTCAACATTCTTTATCTGGTTGTTTGTCAGAGAAAGATGTACCAATTTTTCCATGTTTACCAAAGGAGTTACATCGCTAATCTTATTTTTGGACAATCCAAGAAAAACTAAATTTGTCAATCCTTTCAATGGGCGAATATCGCTAATATTATTATTCATTAGATCCAGAGAGACAAGATTCGTGAAATGTGCTAATGGTTCGAGATCGACTATCTCTTCATTGAATAAGTCTAAATTTTCCAAACTTTTTAGTTTTAGTTCTGCTTGTTTACAGTCCTTTGTCTCAGCTCTCTCTAGTAAAATAGCTACAGTTGACTTTTTCGCGGTATCGGTCGAATTATCTGCCGCACATAACTGAGCAAAAGTTTTGAATTCGCTCGGCTTAGACTTCATCGGTGCCGAAGATGGAGCGTTGCACCCCGAAAGTTGTAAAACAACAAAGAGGATTGCAATTGAGCTTTTCATAATTCGATCTGGCTATGACTTTGATTATATCTATTATGCCCAAATCCCTACTCACTACTCCGTGTCTTCCGCAACCAAATAAATAATCCAATTAGGGAAATCAGGATCGGCGTAAATAATAAATTTCGATCGATCGATTCAGTCACCCGTTGATAAGTATTAATTAGCCAATCTCCAGCGAATAATGAAACAGTGGCTCCGATCGCAATAAATGGCCCCAGGGGAAATTTTTGACGGCGTTTAATCATCCCCAAAATTAAAGCACCACCCATGACGATCGATCCACATAGAGAAGCCAAAAAGCCCGATAAAAGGACTGCTTTCCAGCCCAACCAAGCCCCAACCATTGCCATCAATTTTGCATCGCCACCGCCTTGTGCCGATTGCCCTAGCATCCAAGTACCGAGAAATTGGATCGTATCATAAATCCAAATTCCCAATACCATCCCAAAGATCCCTTGGATCAGATGCTCTCTAATTCCGCTGAATGAATGAGTATCGAGATAACCGACAACAACCTGAAAAACCAATCCCAATATTAAACCCGATTGAGTCAGAGGATTGGGTAATGTCATCGTATCCAAATCGATTAGCGATAGAGCCAAAAACCAACACATGAGTAAAGAATAACCAACGGTCTCGATCGATAGCCCAAAGCGATGGTATACTAGCAAAAAGACGATCGCCGTAGCTGCTTCAACTAATGGATAACGGGGCGAAATCGACGTTTTGCAGTGGCGACATTTTCCCCGCAACAATAACCAGCCCAAAATTGGGATATTTTCCCCCATCCCCAATTGATGTAAACATTTGGGGCATCGAGAAGGGGGCCAAATTACTGACAAATTCGCCGGAATGCGGTAAACTACTACATTGAGAAAGCTCCCGATCGCCGCACCTAACCAAAATACCGTCATTGCCACGATCGCGTCAAAAATATCCACAAATAATCGATCTGCCAGTAGCTTAGATCTAGACACTAGATCTATAATTCCCTGACAGATCGACTAGTTACCACCGATTAGTTAAAATCAGTTTCCAATTCCTGAAGCGTGACAAAACACTCCTCAGGCAGGAGTAGCGGATAGCTACTAAAAATCAACTTACCGCGACGAGTATGACGATTCATTACCACCCCAATTGGTTGTCTCCGTTGAGACTTATCGGGATGAACCTGACAGTAGAGAGTATAGAGATCCGTTGCTTCTTTGAGAAGAGTGGGATCGACAAATCGATAAGACTGAGACATTAGCATAGCATCGGCTGTGGGCTGTTCGATCGTCAACACATTACTTATTCCCAAAATTATTTACATGTAGGTTTTGAACAATGATTGAGATCGCTAATTTTAGTATTCCCCAATAACTCAAATTAAGGCTGCTTCAATACTTTAATTAAAGCCTCACCCATTTCATGACAACCAACTGCCGTCATCCCTGCTGACATAATATCACCAGTTCTATAACCTAGATCCAAAACTTTCAAGACCGATAGTTCGATCTTATCCGCAGCCGCCACTTGATTCAATCCATAGCGAAGTAACATCGCCGCACTCAAGATTTGCGCCAGGGGATTGGCTTTATTTTGCCCAGCGATATCTGGGGCGGAGCCATGCACAGGCTCGAATACACCCAAACCAGTGGCACCCAAACTAGCCGAAGGCAACATCCCAATACTCCCAGTCAACATCGCGGCTGCATCTGATAGAATATCCCCAAATAGATTGCTTGTGACGATCGTATCAAACTGTTTGGGTGCGCGAACCAATTGCATCGCCGCATTATCCACATACATGTGAGTCAGCTCCACATCAGGATAATCTTGTGCCATCAAGGTGACTCGATCGCGCCATAATTGGGAAACTTCCAGTACATTCGCCTTATCTACCGAACAAAGCTTCTTTGTCCGTTTTTGGGCTGTCTCAAATCCGACCTTAGCAATCCGATCGATCTCACTCTCAGTATAAGCCATCGTATTCACCCCCCGCTTCTCCCCCGTCTCCGTGGTGAAAATTCCCTTGGGTTCGCCAAAATATACCCCCCCAGTCAATTCTCGCACTACCATCATATCCACACCCTCAACGATCTCCCGTTTGAGGCTAGAAGCGTCTACAAGCTGGGGTAAAACCGCTGCGGGTCTTAGATTGGCAAATAAGCCTAACCCCGCTCTCAAGCCTAATAAACCCGTCTCTGGGCGCAAATGTCGAGGTAGACTATCCCACTGATAACCGCCAATCGCTGCCAGCAATACCCCATCACTCTGTCTACAAGCATCCAAAGTTGCTGCGGGTAAAGGTTCTCCAGTCGCTTCATACGCGACACCACCGATTAAAGCTGTCTGAAATTCTAAATTAAGTTGCTCTTGCTCTGCGACAACCTTTAGCACCTCTACAGCCACTGCCATAATTTCTGGCCCGATGCCATCGCCAGGTAGTAAGGTAATCTGATAGGTTTTGCTCATGATTGTCGAGTAAGGGGATAGGGGATAGCGAAAAGTGCAATCTTGGGGTTTCCCCAAGTGAAGCACCTTTTCAAGACGGGGATAGGGGATAGGGAAAAGTCCGATCTTGGGGGTCTATTGTTGCAGACAATTAACGTCCCTGTAATATGCGATCGATTGCCAAATCTAAAGTCCCTAATACACTAGACTGGATTTTAGCATCTCCAGCAAATACCTGCTCTTCATACAAACCCTCCACCCATTCCAACACCGTCACCTTTTGCCCGATTGGATCGACGATCCAATATTCGGCAATGCCCCTAGCAGCATATTCACTTCGTTTGTAGCGATAATCTCTTTTCTCTTGGTTTGGGCTGACAACTTCGACTACCAATAATGGTGGTGGCATTTCCATCAAGACAATCGATCTAGTCGCTCCATCCATTGCCGTTGCTAATTCTTCGGACAATACTAACAAATCTGGCACTCGCACCGATACTCGCGCTCCGCTGACGGCTACTTCGATGCCAATTCTGATGCGATAGCTGGGAACACCCAAACCCAGAAAGAAGGCAAACAAAAAGGATGCAATTCTTTGGTTGATATCGCTTTCAGCAGGCATGTCAATTAGCTCTCCATTTTCCAATTCATATAACTTATCCGTGCCATCGTCATAAGCCAGGAATTCTGCTAGAGTCATTTTTTGAACCGCAACTGTCATCCCTACACCTCATCCAAGCGTACATTATAGAGATTCTAACATTTCAACTCCTTGGCGTAGCCACTTTTCCCCATCCCCTATCCCCTATCCCCTATCCCCTATCCCCTATCCCCTATCCCCTATCCCCTATTCCCTGACTTTCGATCTATGCAAGGATGCATATCATCGATTAAAATAAACTTGGATACTGCTTAACATTTTTTAATAATGCGGACAGAGCCAGAAATCGATCGTCACCCGCTCCTTACCAAAATTCTTTTAGGCAATCAAGCTAGTCCAGAACTACTAGCGATCCTGTCGGTGTATATAGTTCAGGGAATTTTGGGCATCTCCCGTTTGGCGGTGAGTTTTTTTCTCAAAGATGAACTAGCATTATCGCCAGCCGAAGTATCCGCACTGATGGGGATAGCCGCCTTACCGTGGGTAGTGAAACCTGTCTTTGGGTTTATTTCTGATGGCTTGCCAATTTTCGGCTACAAACGACGACCTTATTTGATTTTAGCTGGGTTATTGGGAGTGGCTGCTTGGTTGTATTTGGCAACTTCGGTACATACGGCGGCGACTGCTACATTGGCGATCGCCATGACTTCGTTGTCGGTGGCATTTAGTGACGTGATTGTCGATTCTTTGATTGTAGAAAGAGCTAGAAATGAATCTCTGAGTAAATCCGGCTCCCTGCAATCTTTGTGTTGGGGAGCTGCGGCGATGGGTGGATTGATTAGTGCTTATTTTAGCGGGTTGTTGTTAGAGCAGTTTAGTACGCGCACAGTGTTTGGATTTACGGCGGCTTTTCCCCTGCTTGGTTGTGTGGCGGCTTGGTTTATTGCCGAAGAAGCGATCGATCGAGATAGCGAACAAAAGACGATCGTTAGAGTTCAGATTCAGCAATTGTGGGCAGCCATCAGTCAGAAAAAGATCTGGTTACCCACACTCTTTCTATTTCTGTGGCAATGTACGCCGACAGCAGATTCAGCTTTCTTTTATTTCAGTACCAATGAGTTGGGCTTTACTCCAGAATTTTTGGGGCGAGTGCGACTGGTGACGAGTTTGGCATCACTGTTAGGCATCTGGTTATTTCAACGTTTCTTCAAAACTATTCCATTTAGGAAAATCTTCCTGTGGACGACTATTTTCTCGTCTCTACTAGGTTTGACAGCACTTTTATTAGTTACTCATACCAATCGAACATTAGGTATCGATGACCATTGGTTCGCATTAGGTGATAGTTTGATTCTCACTGTCATGGGTCAACTAACTTTTATGCCCGTTCTAGTATTGGCGGCTAGATTGTGTCCTCCAGGGATCGAAGCAACTTTATTTGCGCTCCTAATGTCGGTCATGAATCTCTCTGGTTTAGTATCCAAAGAAGGCGGTGCATTGCTCACTCATCTATTAGGGGTAACTGATACTAATTTTGATAAATTGTGGCTGCTGGTGCTAATCGCCAATCTCGGCGGGATCCTCCCCCTAATCTTCATTAATTGGTTGCCAAATGAAGATCCCAAAATCACCGCCGAGACACATCGAAATATTCCTCCAGCTAATGCAATGGAACGCCAACAAACAGGCATTATTGGCGGTCAATCTTTTATGCCGGAAATATTACCAGAATTCCTAGAACCTCAGATTGAAAACAATAATACCGTCACCTAGTCTTCCAATCCCTTATTTTTACTCGCTCTTGGCTTGCGAGCCTTGGCGGGTGTCTTGCTTTTGGCGGAATCTGAATTGACAAATTGACCGATCCAGCGTTTCATTGCAGGCGATCGCTTGTACTTAGACACCAACCAGTCACTGGCATAGTGACTCATCGCACCCAATTCTAGCCCGAACAACAACGCCAGATATACCGGATAATTAGCCGCGATCGACCTAATCAGCATATCGATCAGATTTTTGCCTGAATACCCATGCCCCGTCAACAACTGGAAGATCCCCAAGCAAAATATGCCCACCAGCCCCAGCCACGCGCCCAAATAGACCAGTCTACCGATCGTACCGACAATGGGGCCATGAGACCAGATCGATCGATGTTTAATCGCCTTCTGGTAGGGTCTCCACAGCACCTTCAGCTTACCCCATCGCTTGTAATGATAGGAGTAAAGATCCAAATCCGGCCCAAAAATCAAGCCACTAAACAAAAATCCCCCCGACACCCAAAATGCCAGATCGACGCGGGATGTCAGATATATTGTCCCCACTGAAATTAGGGGTAAACTCCACAGAGTCACTCGATCGTGAGTACGTCCAGATGGCAAAATTTAGTATTAGTAATTTGTCTCTACCCACCAGAATACCCGAAAATTCCCCCGCAGTTTTGCACCCCATCGGATTGACACTATCCCCTGCTGCATAAATATCTGAATCTGGGGGTTGACTCCACAGATCTAATCGGCTATGATGCATAAGGTGAGAAACAAGCGGGCGGTTAGCTCAGTTGGTAGAGCACCTGCCTTACAAGCAGGCTGTCACAGGTTCGAGTCCTGTACCGCCCATATACTACGTGTTTGAAATCGTCTAGAGAAAAGTGTGGGATTGAAACTTCACTCGGATTCTTAGATCTGCCCAGATAGTCAAGGCCAGTAATTAAACCCCATGTAAGCGTCCTTTGTAGCGTACAGAAGGTAATCGATCGTAGACTGTCGATCGAAAATGAGTAGGCGAAAGGCTCCCGATTTTGGTCTTTAAGGATGGAAGGGCAACATGGGTTAAATCGATCGATAATATAGATCTGATGTTTATCTGTCACTTGCTTATGCAACCGCCTCACGCCGCCAAGCTAGCTCACCAGATCGAGATTCACGGAGATACGATCGTCGATGACTATTTCTGGCTGCGCGATCGACAGAATCCCCAGGTGATGGAGTATCTCAAAGCCGAGAACGATTACACAGAGCAAGTATTACAGCCACACGCCGAATTGCGGGAGAGTTTATTCCAAGAGCTAAAAGCGCGAGTCAAGGAAGACGATCTCAGCTTACCCGCCGCCACTCTGGAGTAATAGTAATAATCATCTTTTTTGACAGGTACGCTGAGATCGTCTTCCTTGACTCGCGCTTTTAGCTCTTGGAATAAACTCTCCCGCAATTCGGCGTGTGGCTGTAAT